>NZ_JBEZZJ010000015.1:0-182030 GCF_040639095.1 Micromonospora sp. NPDC023966
CGCCGGGGTGTCGGTTGGGGGGCCCCCCGCGCCGCCCCCCCCCCCCCCCCGGGCGGGGGGGGGGGGGGGGGGGGCGGGGGGGGGGGGGGGGGCCCCGCGGGGCCGGGGGGGCCCCCCCCGCGCACGCCGCGCTAGCCGGGGCCGTGCACGAGGCCCTCACCACGCTGGCGCCGGCGCGCGCCGCCGACCTGGACGCGGCGCTCGCGGCCACGCTGGACCGGCTGGGCCCGGCCGCGGTCGCACGCACCGCCGTCGTGACCGGCCGGGACGCCGCTCGCGAGGTGCTCGCCGAGCGGGCCGGCGACGGGCTCGACCTCGCCTCGGTCAACCGACCCTTCACCCCGCCGGCGCCGGCGCCGGGCGTCTGGCGGCCGACCCCGCCCGGCTTCGCCGCCGCGGTGCAGGCCGGCCAGGGCGACGGCCGGCCGTTCCTGATCGACGACGTGCGGGCGTACCTGCCCGAACCGCCGCCCGCGCTCGACAGCGATCGCTACGCCCGTGACCTGGCCGAGAGCCGGGCGGTCGGCGCCGCGGAGACCAGCAGCCGCACCGATCGGCAGACCGATGTGGCCCGGTTCTGGGCGCAGACCTCGCTGAACGGCTACACCGGGGCGCTGCGCGCCGCCGTCGCCGCGCCGGGGCGGGCCCGCGGGACGGCGCGCCGGGCGGCGCTCATCGCCCTCTTCCATGCGGCGACCGTCGACGCCCAGCTCGTCACGTACGCGGCCAAGTACCGGGACCTGCGCTGGCGCCCGGTCACCGCCCTCCGGACCGGCCACATCGCGCCGGATCCGGCGTGGGCCCCGCTGATCACCACCCCCGCCCATCCGGAGTATCCCAGCGGGCACACCACCTACGCGGGGGCCGCCGAGATCGCCCTGCGGGCCCTCGCCGGGCCGCCGGACGGGCCGGTGGCGCTCACCAGCCCCACCGCTCCCGGCGTCACCCTCACCTACCGGGACTGGCGCGAGCTGACCCGGGACAACGTCGACGCCCGGGTGTGGTCGGGCATCCACTTCCGGCACACCGACGAGGTCGGCGCGACGGTCGGCCGCCAGGTGGCGGCGGCCGGGCTCGCCCGCTGGGACGGCCGACCGCTGTAGCCGCACCCGGACGCTCCGCCGCGTGCTATCGGGTCGCCTCCCGGGCGAGGGCCCGCGTCACGACCGTCAGGTCGTCGCCGCCGAGGCCCTGCTCGGCCGCGCGTCGCCACTCGCCGGCCAGCGCCTCGGCGGCCGGGAACCGGCCGGGCGGCACCTCGCGCAGCGCGAGGTCCACGTCCTTGAGCGCCAGGGCCAGCGAGTACTGCGTCGTGTAGTCGTCCCCGGCGATCCGGTCCAGCTTGTCGCCGGCCCAGGGCGACACCAGTGGGCTGCCGCGCAGGGCCCGGTGGACCGTGGCGCGGTCCAGGCCGAGCACGTCGCCCAGGGCGACGGCCGCGGCGATCCCCTCGTTCACGAAGGCGAGCAGCAGGTTGTTGACCAGCTTCAGCCGCGACCCGGCGCCCACCGGCCCCACCCAGACGGTCTGCTGCCCGACCGCGTCGAAGACCGGCGCCACCCGGTCCCGCACCTGGTCCGGGCCGGAGGCGAGGACGACGAGCCGGCCCTGTTCGGCCGGCCCCCGGCTGCCGGCCACCGGGGCGTCCACCAGGGTCACCCCGGGGCGCTCGGCACGCACCAGCTCGGCCAGGCGCGCGGTCTCGGTCACCCCGATGGTGCTCATCTGCGCCCAGACCGCCCCCTCGGGCAGCGCGGCGAGCATCCCCTGGTCGACGGCGATCGCGCGCACCGCGGCCGCGTCGGTCACCATGGTCACCACCACGTCGGCCCGGCGTGCGGCGTCGGCCGGGTCCGCGGCGACCTCGGCGCCCTGGTCGCCGAGCGCGCGGGCCGGCGCCGGGTGCCGGTTCCACACCACCGTCGTCAACCCGGCCCGGACCAGGTTCGCCGCCATCGGCGACCCCATGCCGCCGAGCCCGAGCACCGCCACCCGCGTCATCCGCCGCTCCCCGCCTCGCCTACCGGGCAGCCTAGGCGTGCCGGAGGCGGGCAGCATCGCGATCGCGGACACTCGACCGGCGGGGACGCGGCCGGTCGGTCCAACCGGGGACCGTCACCGCCGCCGACCCGATAGAGTCCCGGGAGCAGACGGCCTGCCGCCCCCCGGGGACCTGTTGGGGAGCGGTGTGGGCATGGGTCGACGGCCCGGCGAGGAGCTGCGGGACCGGCTGCGTCGCCGCGACCCGGGCTACCGCCTCATCCGTCGGGCGGTTCGGCTGACCGTCGTCGCGTCCCTCACCTTCTACGGCTGCCGCTACGGCCTGGGCGACGTCACCCTCGCCACGTACGCCCTGTTCGGCACGGTCGCCACGGGCAGCTTCGCCCAGCTGCCGGGGCCGCCCGCGGTACGGGCGCGCACCGTGCTGGCCGCCGTACCGGTGGCCTGGGTGCTCGTGGCGGTCGGCACCGTGCTGGCGGTCAGCACCGCGGCGGCGTCCGCCGGGATGCTCGCCGTCGGGTTCGCGGTGGCGTTCGCGGGGGTCGGCGGGCCACGCCTGGTCGGGCTGGCCAACGCGCTCCAGCTCTTCTACATCCTGGCCTGCTTCCCGCCCTACCAACCGGGCACCCTCCCGGCCCGGCTGGCCGGCGTCACGCTGGGCGTCGTCCTCGTCGCGCTCGCCGAGGTGACGCTCTGGCCGGACCCGGCGCCGGCCACCTTCCCGCAGCGCCTCGCCGCGGCGGCCGGCGGCCTCGCGGACCTCGTCGACGCACTGGCGGACATGCTGGTCGCGCGGCCCGGCGCGGCGGAGGAGGCGGCCCGGCGGCACGCCCGGGCGGCACAACTGCTCGACGAGGTGCGGATGCCCCGACTGCCGATGACGGCACGCCCGACCTCGGCCGGTCGCCGCGACCGGGCCTGGCGGGACGCGGCGGCGGCCGCCCAGGAGGTGCTCGCGGTCGCCGGGCCCCTCGCGTCCCGGCCGGAGGTGCCGGGCAGTGGCGACGCCGACCTGGCGGGCGTGCTCCGGCGGTGCGCCGCCGCGCTCCGGCGCTCCGCGGACGTGGCGGTACGGCGGCCGGGGGCACCGGCCGTCGACGAGCCGGAGCGGGCCGCCGCGCTGCCGCCGTCGTGGCGGGCGGCCGGGGCGGCCCGGCTGCGCGTGGATGCGGCGGTCCGGACCCTCCTCGACCACGTCGGCACGTATGCGACGGCGGTCCGGATCGCCACCGGTCCGCCGGGACGTCGCGCCGCGCGCCCGCCCGAGGCGGGCCCGGACCAGTTCTGGTACGCCGGGCGCAGCACGTGGTCGCTGTACCGGCAGCAGTTCCGGGCGCACCTCACCCCGCGGTCGGTGTACCTCGAGGGCGCGGTCCGGCTCGCCGTGGCCCTGACCGCCGCCCGGGTGGTGGCCGGGGTGGTCAACCTGCAACACGGGTTCTGGGTTCTCCTGGCGACGCTCAGTCTGATGCGGGCCTCCGCGTCGGACACCCGGACCACGCTGCGGCCGGCGTTGATCGGCACCCTCGCCGGGGGCGCCGCCGGCGGCCTGCTCCTGCTCGTCTCGCCGGAACGCCAGGCGTACGCCGCTCTGCTGCCGCTGGCGCTGGTGCTTGCCTTCGGCGTCGGCCCCCTGCTCGGCCTGGGCTGGGCCCAGGCGCTGCTCACCCTGCTGCTCATCGTCGTGTTCGCCCAGCTCAACCCGGCGTCCTGGCAACTGGCCGGAGCCCGGGTGGTCGACGTCGCGATCGGCGCCGTGGTGGGCGTCCTCGCCGGCCTGCTGCTCTGGCCGCGCGGCAGCGGGGGCGAACTGCGCCGCAACGCGGGCGCCTACCTGGCGGCGAGCGGGCGGGCCGTCGAGAAGATCGTCGAGGCGCTGGCGGGTACGGCGGACGCGCGCGGCGCGGTCGACGCGGCCCGGCGCGCGGAGGCCCTGGCCAGCGCGTCATTCGTCCAGTACCACGCGGAGCGCCACGATCCTCGGCTGTCCCAGGTCGACTGGGACCGGGTGCTGGCGGCGGCGCACCGCGCCAGCCACGGCGGGCAGGCGCTGCTCGCCGACCGCCGGCCCGGCGCGCTGGCCCCGTGGCCCGGCCCGGCGACGGCGCTGGTCACGCGGGCCGGCCGGCTCCGGGACGACTACGCCGACCTCGGCCGCCAGGTGACGCGGGGCCGGATCGACCGGCCGCCCGCGCCCACGGACCCCGCCGGGGACATCGCGCGGCAGGTGCACGGGCTGGTGCGCGACGGCGAGGACCGGCCGGAGGTGCTGTCCCTGGTGGAGGTCGACGGCTGGCTCGACGACCTCGGCGGTCACCTCCGCCGCGCCGCCGCACCACCGCCGTCCCGGGACGGCTGACGAGCCGCGGCCGGCGGGTATCCTGCTCGGCGTCGACCGGCGGGGAGGTGGGGCGTGACCAGGGAGACCGGGCGCAAGCTCGTCGCCTCGAACAAGAAGGCACGACACGACTACACGATCCTGAAGACGTACGAGGCCGGGATCGTGCTGGCCGGCACCGAGGTGAAGTCGCTGCGCGAGGGGCGGGTGTCGCTGGTCGACGCGTTCGCCCAGGAGCGCGACGGCGAGATCATGCTGTACGGCCTGCACATCGCCGAGTACGGCTTCGGCACCTGGACGAACCACCAGCCCCGGCGCACCCGGAAGCTGCTGCTGAACCGGGTCGAGATCGCCCGGATCCTGGAGAAGCTGCGCGACGGCGGGGTCACCCTGGTGCCGCTGTCGATGTACTTCTCCAACGGCTGGGCCAAGGTCGAGCTGGGCCTGGCCCGGGGCCGCAGGTCGTACGACAAGCGCCAGGCCCTCGCCGAGCGGGACGCCAACCGCGAGATCGCCCGCGAACTGGGCCGCCGCCTCAAGGGCCGCCGTCCGTCCTGATCCACCCCCGCGCATGCGGCCCGCTTCCCGTGCGCACCGACATACAAGGCTTCTTGTACATCATCCGTTGTGGGTCTAGCCTGTCGTCATGTCGGACGAGCCGAGCACCCTGCACCTGACCGACCCGCGGGCCATGCGGGCGCTGGCGCACCCCACGCGGATCCGGCTCCTCGGCGAGCTGCGCATCCGTGGCCCGCAGACCGTGGGCATGCTCAGCGACGTCACCGGTGAGGCGGTCGGCTCGGTGAGCTACCACCTGGGCAAGCTGGCCGAGCACGACTTCGTCCGGGAGGCCCCGGAGCTGGCCCGCAACCGCCGGGAGCGGTGGTGGCGGGCCGCGCACGCGCGTACCGACTGGGAGCCGGTGGAGCTGCTCGACGACCCGGAGCGGCGGCTCGCCTCCGGCCTGCTCCGCCGGGCCGTCCTCCAGCGCTACGTCGAACGGTTCGAGGCCTACCTCGACGCCGAGGCGTCGCTGGACCCGGCGTGGGTGCGCGGCACCACGAGCAGCGACAGCTTCCTCCACCTGACCCCCGACGAGCTGGTGGAGCTGCGCCGCGAGCTTTCCGAACTGGGCGCCCGCTGGCAGGCGCGCAGCAACCCGGACCGGCCGGAGGCGCGGACGGTCACGCTGATCTGGCAGGCCTACCGGGGGCCGCAGTGAGCCGCCGGTGGGGGCCGCTGGCCGGGCTGCTGGCCGCGCACACGGTCTCGCTCACCGGCAACATGCTCACCCTGATCGCGCTGCCGCTCTACGTGCTGGCCGAGACGGGCTCCCCTGCCGCCACCGGGCTGGCCGGCGCGTTCGCCACCGCGCCGGTGGTGCTCGGCGGCGCCTTCGGCGGCGTGCTCGTCGACCGGATCGGCTACCGCCGGGCGAGCGTGCTGGCCGACCTGGTCTCCGGCGTGACGGTCGCCGCCGTACCGCTGCTGCACGCCACGGTCGGGCTGCCGTTCCCGGCGCTGCTCGGGCTGGTCTTCGTCAGCGGCCTGCTCGACACCCCGGGCCAGACGGCCCGGACGGCGCTGCTGCCCGAGGCGGCGACCGAGGCCGGTGTGCCGATCGAGCGCGCGATCGGCTGGTTCGGCGCCACCGAGCGGGGCGCCCGCCTGATCGGCGCGCCGGTGGCCGGCCTGCTGGTCGGCGCGCTCGGCGCGCTCCCGGTGCTGGCCGTGGACGCGGCGACGTTCGGCGTCTCGGCGCTGGCGGTGGCGGTGCTGGTGCCGGCGAGCCTGCGGCCGTCCGGCTGCCCCGGCGAACCCTCGGCCGGCTACTGGCGGGACTTCGCCGCCGGGCTGCGCTTCCTGGTCCGCGAGCCGCTGCTGCGCGCCATGGTGCTGCTGGTGCTGGTCACCAACCTCTTCGACGCGACCAAGAGCAACGTGCTGATGCCGGTGGTCGCGGCGCGGGACCTCGGCGGGGCGACCGCCTTCGGCGTGCTGGTCGGCGCGATGGGCGGCGGCGCGCTGGTCGGCTCGCTGCTGTTCAGCGCCGTCGGGCACCGCCTGCCGCGCCGCGCCACCTTCGTCACCGCCTTCGCCGTCTGCGGGGCGCCGCCCTTCTGGGCCCTCGCCGCCGCCCCGCCACTGCCGGTGATCGCCGCGGTCTGCGTGGTGTCCGGCCTGGCCGCCGGCGCGATCAACCCGCTGATCGGCGCGGTGGAGCTGGAGCGGGTGCCGGCGACCATGCGGGCCCGGGTGTACGGGGTGATCGGGGCGGGCGCCTGGGCCGCCATGCCGGTGGGCGCGTTCGGCGCCGGGCTGGCCGCCGACCGGTTCGGCACCACCGCCACCCTCGTCACCGTGGGCGCCGGCTACCTGCTGGTGGTGCTCACCCCGCTCCTCGGCGGCCCGTGGCGGGACCTGCGCCGGCCGACGCCACCGGAACAGCCACAGTCGGAACGGTCACCCACGCCCGCCGTCACCGGGGCGGAGTGACGGCGGCCAGCGGCCGGCCGGAACCGCGCGGCGACCCGGGCCGGCACGCCGGTCTCCCCGATGACGACTCACCCGGGAGACCGGCGTGGCGGGTCAGGCGGCCACGCGGGCGAGCAGGGCGAACGCGCGGACCGGGTCGCCGGTGAGCTGGGCGTGGTCGGCGTCGGCGATCAGCGCCGCCCAGTTCTCCGGCGCGCTCCCCCGCACCACGGCAGCCTGGGCGGCGTCCCGGGCGACTCCGAGGATCGCCTCGACCAGCCCGGCGTCCCGGCGGTCCGCGCCGAGCTGTCGCCCGAGCCGGTCCAGCACCCGGGGGGCGTCGCGCAGCGAGCCGTCGGCGTTCCAGCCGGCCGGGGCCAGGGCCGCCCGCACCTGCGGCCGGTCGGCGGCGACCGCGGCCAGCCGGTCCCGACCCGGGTCGGTGCGCAGGCCCCAGCCGAACGGGAACAGCGGCCGGTAGTCGGCGTCGCCCACGTTGACCGGTACCTGCGCCTCGTCCCGCGGCCAGCTCACCGGCAGCCGGCCGGTGAACGGGCGGCGGCCGAAGAGCACGTCGGCCACCCCGGCGCCCTCGCTGCCCGGCAGCCACGACGCCACCAGGGCGTCGATCTCGCCGAGCTGGTCGGTGAGCACCTGCGGCCGGCCGGAGACCACCAGCACCACGCAGGTCGGCAGCGCCGTGCAGACCTTGTCGACGACCGCCCGGTCGGCGGGCTGGAGCCGCAGCGACTTCTCCTCCTGCTGCGGCCCGCTGCACCAGCCGCACTCCGGGCCGCCGACGTCGCCGTAGCCCTCCGCGTACGGGGTTTCGCCGACCACCACGACGCCGACCTGGGCGCCGTCGGTGGGGGCCGAGGCGTCGGCGCTGTAGGTGACCCGGGCCCCGGGGGCGACCTCGCGGATGCCGTCGAGGATCGACGTGCCGAGGACGGCGTCGGCGCCGGAGACGCCCTGCCAGGTGATCGTCCAGCCGCCGGCCTGGTTGCCGAGGTCGTCGGCGTTGCGTCCGGCCAGGTAGATCGAGGCGTCGCGGCGCAGCGGCAGGGCCCGCCCGCTGTTCTTCAGCAGCACCTGCGACTTCGCCACCGCCTCCCGGCCGACGGCCCGGTGCGCCGCGCTGCCGACCTGGTCGACGTTGTCGGCCGAGGCGTACGGGTGCTCGAAGAGACCGAGCTCGAACTTCTTGGTGAGGATCCGCCGCACGGCGTCGTCGATCCGCGCGGTGCTCACCCGCCCGGCCGTCACCTCGGCCAGCAGCAGTTGCTCGAACTGCTCGGCGTTGTACGGCTCCATGAACATGTCGGTGCCGGCGTTCACCCCGACCCGGACCTTGTACGCGGTCAGCCCGCCGTTGGTCGGCTCGGCGGGGTCGGGGATCTGGTGGATGCCCTCCCAGTCGGAGATCAGGAAGCCGTCGAAGCCCAGCCGGCCCTTGAGCACGTCGGTGATCAGTTCGCGGTGGGCGTGCATCTTCGTCGGGTTGCCGAGCCCGTCCTCGGCCCAGTCCACGCCGGAGAAGGAGGGCATCACGCTGCCCACCTTGTGGGCCCGCACGGCCGGCAGGTACGGGGCGAGGTCGACGCGGGCGAAGTGCGCCCGGTCGGTGACGGTGACCCCCTGGTCGATCGGGTACTTCTGCTCCCACCAGGGCTTGCCCTCGTTCGCGGCGGCGACGGCCTCGTCGTAGTCGGTGTCGCCGTCGCCGGCGTAGTGCTTGGCGGTGGCCAGCACCCGGTCGTCGTCGTCGAGCCGGCCGGGCCGGCCCTGGAGGCCGTCGATGACGGTCTCCATCGACACCACCAGCGCCGGGTCCTCGCCGAAGCTCTCGTAGCTGCGGCCCCACCGCTCGTCCCGGGAGACGC
Source organism: Micromonospora sp. NPDC023966 (assembly GCF_040639095.1). Classification (NCBI taxonomy): domain Bacteria; kingdom Bacillati; phylum Actinomycetota; class Actinomycetes; order Micromonosporales; family Micromonosporaceae; genus Micromonospora; species Micromonospora sp. NPDC023966. The sequence goes on from NZ_JBEZZJ010000015.1 coordinate 8,698, forward strand.
AGAGGCAGGGGGCGAAGTTCCACGGGATGCCGGTGGCGCGTACCTCGGCGGCGGTCGCGTGGCCGACCCGCTCGACCAGCTTGGGGTCACGGGTGGCGCCGAGCCCGACGTTGTGCGGGAAGACGGTGGCGCCCACGACGTTGCCGTGGCCGTGCACGGCGTCGATGCCGTAGATCATCGGGATCTGGAGGCGGGTGCTCAGCGCCTGCGCCTGGAGCCCGTTGACCATCTCGACCCAGGCCGCCGGGGTGTTGCTGGCCGGCGTCGAGCCGCCCCCGGAGAGCACCGAGCCGAGCTGCCAGCGGGCGACCGCGGCGGGGTCGTCGGCGACCGCCGCCCGCTCGGCCTGGGTCATCTGGCCGATCTTCTCCGCCAGGGTCATCCGGCCGAGCAGGTCGGCGACGCGCCGCCGCACCGGCAGCCGGGAGTCGAGGTATGGCAGGCCGTGCGCGCCGACCACCACGGTGGGCCGGGCCGCGACGGTGGCCCCGTCGGCGGCCAGGGTCAGCGGCACCGTCTCGGCGGTCTCCGCCGCCCCGTCCGCGCGCACGCTGACCGCGACCGAGCGGGTGGCGCCGGACGGGCTGCCCGCCGGGAAGGTGAGCGTGCCCGAGGCGGCGGCGTAGTCGGCGCCGGGGGTGGCGGTGCCGGCGCCGGTGGCCCAGCGCACGGTGACCGGCGCGGCCAGGGGTCGTCCGTCGGGGGTGGACACACCGACGTCCACCGGCACCCGGCTGCCCTCGGCCGCCGCGTACACCGACCGGCCGGTGGTGACCGTGGCCGTGCCGGCGTCGGCGGCCGCCGCGGGCGGGGCCGGCAGCAGGGCCACCACGAGGGCGCCGGCCCCGGCGAGCGTGGCGGGTCTGGACAGTCTCATCTCGCGCCTCCCCCGGGACCGGTCGCCCGGTGCCCCGTCGGCCCCGGACCGCCCACGTCCCGGTTCCGGATCCTCCCGAACCGCATCGCATCGCGTCAATATTTCCGGCCGGTTCCGGAACCGGTCGCGGCAACCCCGGGAAGCGCTCTCTTGACAGGTCCGCACTTCGTTCATAACTTCATCGAAGTCTATCTTTATGGTTTGTTTACCGTTCGGCGACTCAGGTCCGCCGCAGCGGGGACGACCGGAAACCGCAGGGAGGCACCCCGTGCGCAGCATCCGCACCATCGCCGCCGTGGCCCTCGCGGCCGTGGGCCTCACGGCCGCGCTCACCACCGTCAGCGGCGCTCCCGCCGTGGCCGCGCCCGGCGCGGTGACCTGGTCCGACGACTTCAACGGCGCGGCCGGCACACCGCCGGACGGCAGTCGCTGGCGGTACGACACCGGCGGCAGCGGCTGGGGCAACAACGAATTGCAGTACTACACCAACAGCACCCGCAACGCCGCCCTCGACGGCAACGGCAACCTGGTCATCACCGCCCGCAAGGAGAACCCGGCCGGCTACTCCTGCTGGTACGGCAGCTGCCAGTACACCTCGGCGCGGCTGCTCACCAACGGCACGTTCAGCCAGGCGTACGGCCGCTTCGAGGCGCGCATCAAGATCCCGCGCGGGCAGGGGCTCTGGCCCGCGTTCTGGATGCTCGGCAACGACATCGCCACCAACCCGTGGCCCAACAGCGGCGAGATCGACATCATGGAGAACATCGGCCGGGAGCCGTCCACGGTGCACGGTAGCCTGCACGGGCCGGGCTACTCCGGCGGGGCCGCGCTGACCGGCCAGACCTCGCTTTCGGGCGGCCAGGCGCTCGCCGACGCCTTCCACACCTACACTGTCGACTGGGCGCCCGACTCGATCACCTGGTACCTGGACGGCGTGGCGTACTCCCGCAAGACCCCGGCCGACGCCGGCAGCAACCGGTGGGTCTTCGACCACCCGTTCTTCATGATCATGAACGTCGCGGTCGGCGGCAACTGGCCCGGCTCGCCGGACGGCAGCACCACCTTCCCGCAGACCATGGTGATCGACTACGTCCGGGTCCAGGCCTGGGACAACGGCGGCGGCTCCACCACCGGCGCGCCGATCGTCGGGTACGGCAACAAGTGCGTCGACGTCGCGTCCGCCAGCACCGCCAACGGCACCCCGATCCAGCTCTGGACCTGCAACGGCACCGCCGCCCAGCGGTGGACCTGGAACGCCGACGGCTCGGTGCGTGCGCTCGGCAAGTGCATGGACGTGGCCGGCGGGTCGACCGCGAACGGCGCCAAGGTGCAGCTCTACGACTGCAACGGCACCGGCGCCCAGCGGTGGACCTTCACGGCCGCCGGCGACATCGTGAACCCGCAGGCCAACAAGTGCCTGGACGCCACCGGCGTCAGCTCCGCCGACGGCACCCGATTGCAGATTTGGGACTGCACCGGCGGCGCGAACCAGAAGTGGCGCCGCTGACCGCGACCGCCTTTTCGCAGGAGTGACACCGGGGCGGACGGTACGGACCCGTCCGCCCCGGTGTCGCCGCGACCCGAAGGACTCGACGGGTCCGGTGCTCACCTTCGACCCGCCGGTGTGGCGGGCGTTCGTCGCTGGGTCAGCCGCTACGAGTTGGACCTGGCTGCTGGATGAGTGGTGCGTCTGAGTTCCGCCGGCTCGCGGGCGGCGCCGCCTCCGCGTGGTCCGAGCCGCGCGCCGCCCTCCTACCGGTCGAGCGGTTCGATCACCTGCTTGCGGGCGTGCTGGTAGATGACCGAGCTGCGGAACCCGACGATCTCGCGGCGTCCGCTGAACTTGTCCATGAGGAAGGCGTGCAGGCTGTCCACGCTGGGCACGGCCACGTGGACCAGGAAGTCGTCGCCGCCGGCCACCACGAACACCGACACGACCTCGGGCAGGCTCATCGCGTACTTCTTGAAGCCCTCGATGACGGTGCGGCTCAGCGGGCGGACCTGCACATGCAACAGGGCCTGCACCTCGCGGTTGAGCGCGGCGAGACTGATCTCGGCGTGGTAGCCGGTGATCACGCCGCGTTCCCGCAGCGCGCGCACGCGTTCCAGGCAGGTCGACGGCGCGATGCCCACGGCGCGGGCCAGTTCGCGGTTGGTCTGCCGCGCATGTGTCTGGAGATGCTGGATGATCGCCGCATCAAGTTCGTCCACGACCGAGATCGTGCCACCATTTCCGAACGACGTTCGGTACGACCCGGCGACACCCGTCCATCTGCCTACTGTCAACCCCGTTCCGGCAGGCGGATGACAGGAGGAACCATCGTGGTCACGGCGGAGGTCGACAGCGGGTCCATGCACGAACACGTCGTCGTCAGGCGGGGCACCCGGTCCGGCCTGCCGATCATCGTCGCGGTGCACTCCACCGCGCTCGGGCAGGCCATCGGTGGCTGCCGGCTGGCGCGCTACCCGCACTGGCGGGACGGTCTCACCGACGCGCTGCGGCTCTCCGCCGCGATGTCGGACAAGTGCGCACTGGCCGGGCTGCCCAACGGTGGCGGCAAGACGGTCGTCGCCCTCCCGCCGGGCCGGACACCGGACGGAGCCACCCGCCGGGCCATTCTGCACGACGTGGGCGATGTCATCGCCGGTCTGGCGGGCGCCTACGCCACCGGCCCGGACGTGGGATCCGGACCGGACGACATGGTGACCATCGCCGAGCGGACGCCGTACGTGTTCTGCCGACCGGTCGACGCCGGCGGCAGTGGCGACTCGTCCGCGCACACCGCCGTCGGGGTGCTCGCCGCGCTGCGCGCGTTGTGCGCCGAGCGGTTCGGTTCGGCCGACCTCTCCACGCGCAGCCTCGCCGTGCTCGGCCTCGGCCGCGTCGGCGGCCACCTGCTGCGGATGCTCGCCGGCACCGGCGCGACGCTGGTCGCCAGCGACCTCGACGACACCCGGCGCCCGCTCGCCGACGCCGCCGGCGCCGCCTGGGTCAGCCCGCAGGGCTGCCTGACCGCCGACGTGGACGTCCTCGTCCCCGCCGCCCTCGGCGGCCTGCTGACCGCGGACTCGGTGCCGAAGCTGCGCTGCACCGCGATCGCCGGGCCGGCCAACAATCAGCTCGACACCCCGGCCACCGCGGACCTGCTGCACCAGCGGGGCATCCTCTGGGCGCCGGACATCGTCGTCAGCGCGGGCGGCATCATCCATGCCACCGCCGTCGAGCTGCACGGCGAGACCTCCGAGCAGGCCGCCGTCCGGGTCCACGGCATCGCCGACACCCTCACCGGCGTCCTGCGTACCGCCCGTGCCACCGGCTCGACCCCGGCCACCGCCGCCCGCTCCCGGGCCCGCCAGCGCATCCGGGACGGCCACCGATGAGCCGTACCCGCCGTCGCCCACGCACCCGCGCCCTCAACCTCGGATTGATCTGGAGCGTCACGGCATGACCTTGAACACCAAACTCGTGATCGTCGTCCGCGCCGACCTGCCGGCCGCGCTGGCGGCCAACGCGGCGGCGGTGCTCGCGCTGAGCCTCGGCGGACGGCTGCCCCACCCACCGGCCGCCGACGCCAAGGACGGATCCGGCGAGCGGCACGCCGGGCTGAACCCCCATCCGGTGCCCATCCTCAGCGCCACCGCCGACCAGCTCCGCGACCTGCACCGCAGCGCTCGCGCCGACGACGATCTGATCACCGTGGGCTTCAACGAGGTCGCCCGACAGGCCCGGACCTACCACGACTACCTGGCCGCGCTCGCCGCGACGCCCGCCGACGAGATCGACTACGTCGCCGTCGCGGCGTACGGCCCGCGTAACCGGATCACCGCCCTGACGAAGCGACTCCCGCTCTACGCCGCCGACGCCCCGGTCGACGCACGGCCGGACCGGACGCACCGGAAGGCGGGGCTGTTCCCCACCGCCGAGGACGGCCGGTTCAGCACACCCGCCAACGTCGGTGAACGGCAACTGCTGCACGACATGCTCCGAGCCCAACGCCACACGCTCGCCCTGAAGTGCGCCGGCATCGAGGAAGCCCTGGCCCGCCGGACGGTGCCGCCGTCGACGCTGTCGCTTCTCGGCCTCGTCCGGCACCTCGCCGACGTGGAGCGCCGCTGGTTCCGCCAGGTCCTGGCCGGGCAGGACGCACCCCCGCGGTTCTCGTCCCGGACCAACCCGGACGGCGACTTCGACGACGCGGTACCCGAGCCCACCGTCATCGCCGCCGCCCACCGGGCCTGGCACGACGAGGTCACGTTCGCCGACACGTTCATCGCCGACGCCCGCGACCTCGACGTCGAAGGTAACGACGCCTGGCGCGGTACCGTCTCGCTGCGTTGGGTTCTGGTGCACCTGATCGAGGAGTACGCCCGCCACAACGGGCACGCCGACCTGCTCCGGGAACGGATCGACGGGACGGTCGGCATGTGACACTGCCATGATCAGGAGCATGACGCCCCTCACCCCGGACCCCATCCGCACCGAGCGGCTGCTCCTGCTGCCGCTGCTCGTGGAGCACGCCGAGGAGATGGCCGCCGCGCTGGCCGACCCGCGGTTGCACACCTTCATCGGCGGCTCCCCCGCCGACCCGCAGGCCCTGCGCGCCCGCTACGAACGGCTCGTCGCCGGTTCCCCCGGCCCGGCCGTCTCCTGGTGCAACTGGGTGATCCAGCTTACCGACGAGGAATGCCTGGTGGGCACGGTCCAGGCGACCGTCAGCGGCCCGGCCGACGAGCGCCTCGCGGAGATCGCCTGGGTGGTGGGAACCCCCTGGCAGGGGCGGGGCATCGCCACCGAGGCGACCCGCGCGCTGATCGGCTGGCTGGGGCAACGACGGGTGGGCACGGTGATCGCCCACATCCATCCGGAGCACCGGGCGTCCGCCGCCGTCGCCACCGCCGCCGGCCTCACCCCGACCGACATCCGGCACGAGGGCGAGATCCGCTGGGTACGGGCCGCCGGCGGCTGACCCGTAGCCTGGCGCCATGACGGAAGTCCTGCGGTACGCCGCCTTCACCACCGACCCGACGGCGGGCAACCCCGCCGGCGTGGTCCTCGACGCCGCTGACCTCACCGACCCGCAGATGCAGGCCATCGCCGCCGACGTCGGATACTCCGAGACGGCGTTCCTCACCGCCACCGGGCCCGGCGAGTACGACGTCCGCTACTTCAGCCCTCAGGCCGAGGTGCCCTTCTGCGGCCACGCCACCATCGCCTCCGCCGTGGCCGTCGCCGAGCGCGGCGGCACCGGCGAGCTGATCTTCCGTACCCCGGCCGGAACGGTTCCGGTGGCGACCGCCCGGGACGCCGACGGACGGCCCACCGCGACCCTGACCAGCGTGGCGCCCTCCGACGCGCCGGTGGCGCCGGAGGACCTCGCCGAGGCGCTCGCCGCCCTGGGCTGGGCCACGGCGGACCTCGATCCGGCGTTGCCGCCCCGCGTCGCGTACGCCGGCGCGCACCACCTGGTCCTGGCCGCGGCGACCCGGGAGCGGCTGGCCGCGCTCGACTACGACTTCGACCGGCTGCGCGACCTGATGCTGCGGCAGGACTGGACCACCGTGGCGCTGGTGTGGCGCGCCTCCGGCACCGAGTTCCACGTCCGCAACCCCTTCCCGGTCGGCGGGGTCGTCGAGGATCCGGCGACCGGGGCGGCGGCCGCCGCGCTCGGCGGCTACCTGCGTACCCATGGCCTGGTCGAGACGCCGGCCACGCTGCACCTGCATCAGGGGGCGGATCTGGGCCGGCCGGGCCTGCTGGTGGTGGACGTGCCGGTCACCGGCGGCGTCCGGGTGACCGGCAACGCCGTGGTCATGCCCGAAGCTCGACGATGAACGCGCCGGAGCCCGGCTCCCCCCAGGAGAGCCGGGCCCCGGACGCGTCCCTCAGTCGGTGCAGGACGGTGTGTCGAAGTGCCCCGGTGTGCTCGGGAACGCGGCCCCGGCCCCCTGGTCCGGGTTGTCCCGCGGGTACACGTAGGACAGTTCCAGGAAGGCCGAGGTGCCCGCCGTGGTCACGTCTCCCGCGCTGCGACCGGCGCCGTCGGCCCAGGCCAGCCCGGTCAGGAAGTCCTGCATGGCCGGGCTGTGCTGGCGGACGTCGTTGAACCCGCCGTAGGCGGCGTTGCAGTGGGTGAACAGGTTGTACGCGCCGTTCCAGTCGAACAGCCGGTCACCGTTGTTCGGCCCGTTCTGCGTCACGTCGCCCTGGAGCACGTCCCGGTCCCAACCCCCGTAGATCCAGTCGGTGCCGTGGTGGTGCTGGTTGTCGGCCAGGACGTCGTTGTCCAGGTTGGTCGCCTCGAACCAGCGGCACGGGTCGACCGTGCCGGCCGCCAGGTCCACCGGCCAGGCCCCCGCCGCACAGTTGTCCGGGTAGGAGCCGCGCGGCCGGAAGTCCAGCAGGTCGGAGCCGAGCACCGCGGTGACCGCCGGGCCGCTGGTCGCCCCGGCCCCGCCGAACAGGTGGTCGACGTACTGGTCCTGGTCGCCCCGGGCGGCGGCGCTGAACACGCCGTCCACCCGGCACTGCGGGTTGGCCGCGTCGAGCACCGGGTCGCAGCCCTTGCCGCCCCAGAGCACGTCCGAGCCCTCGCCGCCGAACACCTCGTCGCCGCCGCTGTCGCCGTTGGCCACGTCGTCGCCGAAGCCGCCGTGGATGTTGTCCGCGCCGGCGCCGCCCCGGATGAGGTCGGCCGCCCCGGCGGTCAGCCCGGCGTACGGCATGGGCGCCGAGGTGGCGCTGCCGATCCAGGCATCCCCGTCGGTGTCGTGCAGCAGGTCCACCCGGCGGTCGTACCCGCCGGCCCGGAACCCGGTGAACGACTCCTGCGGAACCGAGGAGAGCGTCAGGCTGAAGCCCAGCGCCGCGACGTCGTCGGCGTTGAGGAACTGGTTCACCACGCCGCCCCGGTCGCCGAGGATGGCGTCCCGGCCGTCCTCGCCGTAGAGGGTGTCCGCGCCCAGCTCACCGAAGAGGTCGTCATCGCCGGCGCCGCCCCGGATCAGGTCGTCGCCGTCCTGGCCCCAGGCCCCGTCGTTGCCGGCGTCACCGTAGAGCTGGTCGTTGCCGTAGGCGCCGGCCGGCTCACAGGTGGCCTGGGCGGTGGTGCAGAACCGGGTGGACGGGCCGGGCAGCGCCGGGTCGTGGGTCCGGGCCACCGTGGCGTCGGCCGGCACCGCGCCGGTCGGGTACCGCTCGGTGTAGACCCGCTCGGCCGCCTTGCCGCCGGCCGTGGTCACCGTGCGCAGCAGCGAGCCGTTGTCGGCGAGGAGCACGTCGTCGGCGCCGTTGCCCTCGACGACGTCCCCGGTGTCCCGGAACCCGGCGGCCGCGCTGCCGCCGATCAGGTCGTCCTGCCCGGCCGGCGCGCCGGCGCCGACCAGGTCGGCCGGGGCCGCCGGGTCACCCGGCCAGCCCGGGTCCGGCAGCGGCGAGACCGTGGTCCGGCCCGCCGCGCCGAGGGCGGTGTCGCCGCGCAGCGCGTCCGCGCCGCCGTTGCCCTCCAGGTAATCGCCGTCGCCGTCGCCGGTCAGCGCGTCGTCGCCGTCCTGACCCCAGAGGGTGTCGACGCCGTCGCCGCCGCTGATCCGGTCCGCGCCGAACCGGTTGGCGGTGGCCGCCGCCCGGTCCAGCAGCACCACGATCCGCGGGCCGAACGGGTTGCCGTCCGCCCCGAGCCGGACCGTCACCGCCGTGGGCTGCTCACCGGAGAGCGGGCGGAGCACCGCGCCGTTGTCCCCGATGACCGCGTCGGACCCGGGTCCGCCGAACACGGCGTCCGCGGTGTCCGGCTGGCCCGTCGTGGCCGCCCCGGTCCCGTCGTACGCGGTGCTGGAGCCGCCCACTAGGTCGTCGTCGCCGGTGTCGCCCTCGACCCAGTCGGAGCCGGGACCACCCTCGGCGAAGTCGGCGCCCGCGTCGGCGTGCACCCGGTCCGGGCCGCCCTGCCCGAGGATGACGTCGTCGGCGTCGCCGCCCGAGATCAGGTCACCGCCGCTGGTGCCGGCCAGCGGGGCGAACCCGAGGTCGAGCAGCGTGACCTTGCGCGCCGGGCCGGTCCGGCCCTGGGTGACCCGGGTCGCGTCGGCGGTGGCCGGCGTGAACCGAGCGTTGTCCCCGGCGATCAGGTCGGGGTCGCCGTCGCCGTAGAGCTGGTCGCCGGTGTCGGGGCGACCGTTGCCGGCGAGGGGCTCCTGGGCGGAGCCGCCGACGATCTCGTCCCTGCCGAGGCCACCGTGGACCAGGTCGGCGCCGTTGTTGCCCTCCAACTGGTCGTCCCCACCGTCGCCGTCGACCCGGTCGTCGCCGAGCCCGCCGTACGCGATGTCGCCGTCGGGCCCGCCGGAGAGCACGTCCCCGGCGCCGGCGGCCGGCACGTCCCCGGCCAGGTCCAGCGGGTACGGCCCGACGTCGCCGATCCGCGGGGTGCCGTTGTCCCCGACGATCCGGTCGACGCCCTCCTCGCCGTAGACGAAGTCCCGGCCGTCGGCCACGCCGGCCACCCGGCCGCCGCCGTAGAGCACGTCGTCGTCCGGGCCGCCAAGGACCTGGTCGCCGCCCTCGTTGCCCTCGGCGGTGTCCACGCCGGTGCCGCCGTACAGGCCGTCGTCGCCGGTGTTGCCGAAGAGCAGATCGATCCCGTCGTCGCCGTGCAGCTGGTCGACGCCCGGACCGCCCCAGGCCCGGTCGGCGCCGCCGCCCAGGTGCAGGGTGTCGTCGCCGAGCTGGCCGCAGGCCCGGTCGTCGCCGCCGCCGAGGTCGGCACGGTCGTTCCCGCTGCCGGCGGTGACCACCTCGACCCCGGCGCCGCCGAGGATCAGGTCGGCCGCGCCCTGGTCGGTGGCGGGTGGCTGGTCGCCGGCGAGGGTGACGTCGGCGCAGGTCTCGGCGGTCAGCCGCTTGTCGCCGAAGACGATCGCCCCGCCGTCGCCACCGATCACGTGGTCGCTGCCCAGGCCGCCGACGAGCAGCTTGGTCTGCGACCGGGTGTCGGCCGGCAACGGCTGGTGGACGACCTGGCGGGCCGGGCCGTAACCGTCGGTGCCGTCCGGGTCGCCGACGCTGGACGGCTCGGCGATCACGTAGTCCTCGTCCGGGCCGCCGAACAGCTCGTCGGTGCCGTACCCGCCGACCAGCACGTCGTCGCCGCCGTAGCCGTACAGGTGGCCGGTCTGCCCGTTGGCCGAGTGGGACACGACCAGGTCGGTGCCGGCGCTGCCGTGCACGGTGTCCTCGCCGGAGCCGGTGTCGACCTTGTTGGTCAGCCCGGCGTCGCCGCTTCCGTCCGCGTCCTGGTCGGCCGGGAGGGCGCTGCCGGCGGTGTGGATGGTGTCGTCGCCCTTGCCGCCGTTGACGATGTCCCCGCCGGGGCCGCCGACCAGGCGGTTCTTCCCGTTCGGCCGGTCGTCGAGGACCACGCCGAGCACGTCGTCGCCGCCGTTGCCGTAGACGGTGCTGGCGCCGTGGCCGACGGTGACGTGGTCGGCCACGCCCGAGGTCGCCTCGGCCGGGTCCGCCAGCCTGGTCCAGTCGACCAGGCCGTCGAGGCTCTTGTCCCCGACCGAGGTGTGCACGGTGGTGGCGCCGGCCCGGTCCACCGCGCCGAGGCCGCTGTCGCCGGCCACCACGTCGTTGCCGTCGCCGGTGGTGATGCTGTCCTGCCCGCCGCCGCCGGCCACCCGGCTCACCTGGCCGGCCGCCTCGGCGGTGACGATCACGTCGTCCCCGTCGCGCCCGTCCACGTACGCCGGACCGGTGCCGGTGCGGATCTGGTCCCTGCCATCGGAGCCGAGGACCACGGCCGCCTTGTCGAACGCGGAGGTCTTCGTGCCGTCACCGCTGGTGTCACCGTCGCCGAGCAGCAGCACCGACAGGGAGACCTTGTCCGCGTCGGCGACCTGGTAGTCGCGCCCGTCGACGACCACCCGGGCCAGGTTCGGGTCGAGGAACTCCTGCTTGCGTCCGAGCGCCTCGACCGCGAAGCCGTCGAAGTCGTCGGTGGCGCCCTCGGTGCCCGCGTCGGCGTAGTGCAGCGCGTACACCTTCACCACGTCACCGGCGTAGGTGCCGGCGCCGTTGTCCCACGCCTTGTCTCCGCGCTGCTCCTTCTTGCCGAACTTGCCGGCGAAGACGACCAGGGTGTCGCCGACCGTGCCGCCCAGCTCGGGTGGCTTCGGTTTGCAGTCGGGTTGGGCCCGGAAGTCCAGCAGGGTGGCGTCGACCAGGGTGAAGTCGAAGGTCTTGGAGAACAGGAACAGGTCGATGGTGATGTAGACCTTGAGGAAGACCGAGAGCTGGCCGCTGGTGGTGAAGAGGCAGACCGGGTTCACCAGCAGCGCCTGGAGGAACTCGCTGGTGCGGAACTTTCCGTCGTTGTTCGGATCGTTCCAGCTGAATCCGACGGTGAGCCGGATGCCACCCTGGATGCCCGCCTTGACGATGAGCACGCTGACCTCGGCCCCCGCGGCGATCTCGCCGCGCAGGGTGACCACCGGGACGGGCTTGCCGCTGCTGTCGCTGGTCTTGAAGTAGAGGCCGTCGAGCAGGCTGACCGCGTCGAGGGCGGTGCCGTCGGTGGCGGCCTCCACGGCGTGCCGGATGCCGGCGGTGTCCAGGCCGGCGATGAACCGGGCGGTCACCGAGGCGCTGCCGGAGAGGGTGATCAGCACCGGCGGCGGGGCGTACACGGGGCCGAAGGACTGCCGCCAGCTGAACCCGAGCGACAGCGGCCCGGAGTCGAAGCTGACCAGCTCGACGTCCTGCCCCATGAGCAGCCCGAACAGCGAGCCCGGGTTGTCGAAGATCGGGAAGCTGAAGCCGGTCTTCTGGGCATTGGACTTCCCATCGGAGCCCGGCGCGAACAGCTTCTCCCCGTCGTTGCCGGCGGCGGTGTCCACCGCGGACTTCACCTCGTCAGCGGTCTTCGCCTTGGTGAACGGGTCGTCCCGCTTGATCAGGCTCTCCGCCGACGCCGGGGAGGCCTCGGTGGTGAGCGCCTTCGCCGGGTCGACCAGGAACTGGCCGAGCGGGATCGAGCAGCCGGCGTCGCAGTCCGGTATCCGGTTCACGAAGGTGATCACCGCGCGCACGGTGTCGACGAAGTCGAGCTTCGGCCCGCCGGTCAGGGTGCTGAACGTCTTGGCCAGCCACACCAGGGTGATGTCCGGTCCGCCGGTGGCCTTCGACAGGTCCGACAGCACCGGGATGGGCGCGTACAGGGTGTCGATGACCGGCTGGAGCGGGCCGGTGACCGCCTTGAGCTTCTCCACCACCGGCTTGAGGATCTTGCTGAAGAAGGCGCCGGCGTCCAGCGCGACGTCGGTGAAGGTCACCTGGAGCGGGGTCGTGACCCCGCCGCCGGTGGCGCTCAGCCCGCCCTGCTTGTGCTCCAGGCCCCACTTGAGGCCGAAGCGGGCGCTGATGCCGGGCAGCGCGGAGCCCACCTCGTCGCCGGTGTTCACCGCCGCCGCCAGCTTCCAGTCGATGTTCACCTGGGCGGTGAGGTCGGTGGCGAGCAGCGAGCCGAGGTCGGCGAACTCGGCGAGGGTGAGCTTGGCGTCCGCGTCGGCGGCGCAGTCCGCGGCCACCGCCGGGTCGAAGCAGCTCTTCTCCCCGGCGGAGCCCTTCAGGTCGACCCCGAAGTACGCCCGCACCAGCGGCGCGGTGCCCTGCTTGGTGGCGTTTACCTGGATGAAGGCGAGCTGGGCGGCCAGGTCGCCGGTCATGTCGAAGTTGGCGCCGATCTGCACCTCGGGCGCGGTGTCCCCGTCGTGGGTGGGGACGTAGAAGCCCTCGTCCCGGTCGAGGACCAGGTCCAGGTGCAGCTTCCAGCCGAGCTTGGCCTGGATGCCGTCGGGGGCGCCCTTCTTCGCCTTCAGCGACAGGCCGGGGATGCCCAGGTCGAGCGGGACGTTGACGCCGAGGCACTTGTCGCTGTCGCCGGCGTCCTTGCAGCCGTCCGCGGCCGAGGGCGCGCCGCGCGAGGCGGTCAGCTTGATCCGGATGGACTGGAAGTCCTCCGGCTGGCAGGGGGTGGCCACCCCGCTGCGACAGCCGACCACCGCGCTCACGCCGGGGTCCAGATCCTTGAGCACGTCGTTGAGCGCCGTCTGCATGCCGGCGCTGTCCAGCGTGGCGTTGGCCAGCACCGGGCCGATCGCCGCCTTGACGTCCGCGCGCAGTTGGGCGACGAACTTCTGGCCCTGCTGCAGGTCGTCGCCGACCAGGGGGAGCTTGCCGTCGAAGCTGGCCAGCCGGAGCGCCTCCTCCACCTTGGCGAGGTAGCCGTCGATGCCGACGTTGAAGTCGGTCAGCTTCAGCGACAGGTTGGCGAAGCAGGAGGTGAGGTCCGGGGTCTGCGCATGCGGCAGCAGGTCCAGCCCCATGGCGAAGGTGAGCAGATTGGTGTCGTCGGCGGGTTCGCAGTTGTTGACGAACAGCGGTGCGCGGGCGCAGACCGGGGTGGTCGTGCCGCCGACCCCGCCGCCGCAGTCCACGCCGGCGGTGGTGAACGTCGGCGTCAGGCCGAGCAGGTCGGTGACCGGCCCGTCGGCGGCGAGCCCGCCGAGGCCCACGCTGAGGTTCGCCTTGACGGTGGCGAAGTCGGGGTCCTTGCCGAGGTCGAGGGCGAGCGGGCCGACCCGGGCGGCCAGCGCCGCGTCGTCCACTCCACCCTTGACGGTGACCTTGGCCGAGGAGGTCTTGTCCAGCAGCGGCGCCGCGTTGAGCTTCAGCGGCAGCAGCAGGCCCAACTTGGCCTGGGCGTCCACGTCGAGGGCGAAGGTGCCGGAGCTGTCGAGGCTGACCAGCTCGCGGGCGCCGTCCCAGGCGAAGGCGAGCGGCCCGGCGGTGCGGACGTTGCGCTTCCAGTCCAGCCCGACCCGCAGGTACGGGCCGCCGGCCCGCTCGTCCAGGGTGAACTGGATGCCGCTGTCCGCGCCGATCGCGTTGTTGAGCTGGTCGAGGGCGTCCTGGAGGGTGTCCGGGGGTGCGGCCAGCAGCTTGTCCAGCGCGTCGGCCAGCTCGGGGCGCAGCGCGTACGCGGTGCCGTCGGCGGGCTTCGGCGTGCCGGCCGCGTCGATCCGCAGGGTCTGGTCGTCCACGCGGTCCAGCACCCGGTACGCCTTGCTGCCGATGACCACGGTCCGCTTGGCCAGGCGGGGGTCGAAGGCCGCGTCACCGCTGCGGTTGCCGTCCTTGAGCAGGAAGTTCGCCCCGTCGGCGGTGAAGGTGACGCCCTTGCCGACGCCGCTCTCGTCGGCGCCGAGCAGCTCCCGGGCCGAGCGGCCGAGCAGCGGGATCTCGGTGTTCACCGGCCCGCTGCCGCCGCCGGGCTGGGTGAGCGCGGCGTTGACCAGCCGCAGCGCCTCGACCACGACCGCGAAGAGGGCCTTCGGGTCGTCCGGGTTGAAGTCGACGGCGAAGATGCCGTCGAGGCTGCTGGTGTCCACCACCGGCTGCTCGCCGGCCTTCCAGCTGACGTCCACGCCGACGCCCTGGCCGAGGGCGCCGGTGGCGCCCGGGACGCTGACCGTGACCCGGCCGGTGGTCTTCACCGAGGAGGAGACGGCGAGCAGGTCGCCCGGCTCGGACTGCAACCGGCGGAACAGCTCGCCGAGGCTGAGGTCCTGGGCCTGCTTGAAGCTGACCTGGAGCATCCGCTGCCCGGCGGCGGCCGGGCCGACGGAGAGGTCGCCACCGAGCTTGACCTTGAGGAAGCCAGCGGTGGCGAAGAAGTCGACCGCGGTGGTCACCGGGAAGTCGGCCGCGAACAGCGGCGTGGCCGGGTCGGTGCGCAGCAGTACCCGGTCCGCGTTGGCGGCCGGGCTGCCGAGGTCGTCGCGCAGGTCGAGCACGAGGGTGACCGCCGCGCTGTAGCGCGGTTTCACGGTGGCGAAGCTGGCCTGGGCGTTGGCCGTCCGGAGGCCGACCTTCTTGTCCCCGCCGGCCGGCTTGGTGAGGGCGCCGGCCAGTTCGACCGCGCCGATGTTGGGGCTGGAGCCGCTGATCACCCACACGCTCTCGGGGCCCGGCTGGCCGCCGATCCAGTTCTCCGCCAGGGTGACCGTGGTGGCGGTGTTCGCGGCGATGGTGCCGGCCGAAGTGCCCGCGACCACCCGCTGACCGACCAGCTCACCGGGGGTGAACCGGTTCTCGGCGACGCTGAAGCCCTTGGCCGTGAAGGTGGCGCCGCGGCCGGAGACCGAGGCGGCGCCCGGGTCCAGCGGCACCGCCACGGTGGACTCCCGCTCCAGCTTCAGCCGGAAGACCAGCTTCTCGCCGGCGAAGGAAAGGTTGTCGACCGGCAGCCCTTCGGCGGCGAGCAACGCCACGAGCTGCTGGATCGAGCTGAACTTCGGCTGGCCGGCCTTGGCCGGGTCGTCGGTGGCGGGGTCGAACTCCGGGTCGTCCGGCTTGGGGTGCACGTACTTCTTGAGGAAACCGGTGAGCTTCTCGTTGACCTTCACGGCGTCGGCGAAGGTGCCGCGCAGGAAGGGCAGGCTCAGGTTGCCGGCCGGCCCGCTCTGCTGCACCCCGCTGAGCAGGGTGGCGAGCTGGGCCAGCCCGGAGGCCAGGTCCAGCGGGCTCATGTTGCGGAACTTCGCGATGGTCTCGTCGAGCCCGGTGGTCGTGACGGTCGGGCTGCCCACGCTGATGTCGTTCCAGTCGACCTTGACGGTGGCGGCGACGGCGGGCAGGTCGAAGGGGGCGCCGGCGGTGGCCGCGCCGAGGTTGACCTGACCGTGCACTGAGCCGGGGCCGGGCTCGGTCTCGGTGTCGGAGATCCGGCCGCCGCCGGAGTTGTCCAGCGCCACCTGGACCAGACCGGCGAGGGAACCGGCCGCGCCCAGCTCACCGGTCCCGGCGCCGGCGCCGGTGTCGAAGGCGAGCCGCCCGTCGCCGTTGGGGTCGGTGACGGTGGCCTTGACGTGGGTCCGGGCGGTGAGGGTGCTGCCGGCGGTGAGCGTGACGCCGAGGATGCCGACCGAGGCGGTGGCCTGGTCCAGGTCGGCGCGGAGCGTCGCCGCCGCGTCGATGTCGAGGCGCGGGGTGTCCCCGTCGCGGACCAGGTAGGTCTCCCCCGCGGCGGTGTGCCGGGCCCGCAGGTGCAGGGTCGCCCAGCCGGTGACGTCGACCGCCTTGGCGACGGTCACCCCGCCGACCGCCAGGTCCTTCGCGGTGACCTGCCGCTTGGTGGTGATCACCACGTCGAGCAGGTGGTCGCCGCCCGTGGTGGTGACCGTGCTGGTCAACCGGGTGCCGCCGCCGAGGTCCACGTCGTCCCTGGTCAGGGCGCCGGCCAGGGCGTCGGACGCCTTCCGGGCCAGCTTGTCGGTGTCCACCAGGGCGCCCGGACTGACGCCGAGCAGCGGCAGCGGCTGGCCGAGCCGGCCGACCCGGGACAGGCCGCCCTCGGTCCAGGTGGCGGTCTTGGACATCAGGGTCTTGAGCGCGCTTTCCCACGCCTCGTCCGCGTGGGCCGGCGCCGCCGTCCACACGAGGGCGAGCGCGGCGGTCACCACCGCCGCGGTCAGTCCGGCGAGCAGCCGCCGTAGAGCCACCATGAGCCACCTCTTCCTCGACGCCCGTCACCGACGGCGCTGGTCCCGCGCCAGCACATCGATCGCGGAGGAGACTTACAACTTCTGTGTCGAGATCGTGACACAGCGTTAAGCTGATCGGTCGACGTCACTACGCCGGGCGTCCTGACCGGACTGAGCGGTCAGCCAGATCCACACACCGGCACGGACGCAACCCGGCGAGGCGTGTAACGAAACGGCCGGTGCCGACGCTGGTGAAAAGCGCTCCGCGCGGGGCGCCGGCGCGCGGCCGGTGGTTCGCCCGGGTCAGAACGGGGCGTCGACGGCCAGCCGCCGCACCTGGGTCAGGTACGGGTCCAGCTCGCCCACCTCGAACCGGCAGGTGCCGATGACGTGCCAGAACTGGCCGCCCGGATCACCGTCCAACTTGTACCGGCCGTCCGGGCTCACCGCCGCCCAGCCGTCCGGCAGGCCGATCAGGGTGATCCGCAGCTGGGCGTGCTCCGGGTCCGCGACGTCCCACAGCCGCACGGTGCCGTCGTCGCCGGCGCTGGCCAGCAGGCTGCTGTCGGGGCTGAACGCCACCGACCAGACCCGCCGGGTGTGTGCCGCCAGCGTGCCGTGCAGCCGACCGGTGCCCGGGTCCCAGAGCCGGATGACGAGGTCGTCGCCGGCGGTGGCGAGCAGGTTGCCGTTGGGGCTGAACGCGCACGACCAGAGCCGGCCGGTGTGCTCGGTGAGCACCGTGCGCCGCTCGCCGGTGAGCGCGTCCCAGACCACGGCGACGCCGTCGTTGCTGGCGCTGGCGAGCAGCGTCCCGTCGGTGCTGAAGGACACCGCGTAAACCCGGTCGGTGTGGTGTTCGAGGGTGAGCCGGCAGGTCGCGGTGGCCGCGTCCCAGAGCCGGACGAGCTGGTCGTCGCAGCCGGTGGCGATGGTCTCGCCGTCCGGGCTGAACGCCATCGCGCGCACCCGGCCCCGGTGCGGGGTGAGGGTGGCGAAGTGCCGGCCGGTACGCCTGTACCACAGCCGCACCGTGTCGTCGTCGTTGGCGGTGGCGAGGGCGTCGCCGTCGGGGCTGAACGCGGCCGCCCAGACGTGGTCGGTGTCCACGTTGAGCTCCCGCTCGTCGACGCCGGTGTCGGTGTTCCACAGGTGCACGCCGCCGTCGCCGCTCGGCGCGGCGACCAGCGACTCACCCGGGCAGAAGACCGCCGACAGCAGCCGGTCGGCGGGGCTGGCGAGCTGCCGGACCAGCCGGCCGGTGCGCGGCTCCCAGAGCCGGACCACACCGTCGTTGCCGCAGGCGGCGAGGACCTCACCGTCGTCCCGGAAGGACAGCGCGGTGACCCGCCGGCCGTGCCCGCGCAGGGTGTGCTGGAGCTGCCCGGTGCGCACGTCCCACAGCCGGGTGGTGCCGTCGTTGCTACTGGTCGCCACCTGCGCCTGGTCGGGCCGCCAGACCACCGGCCAGACCGATCCGCGGTGCCGGGTCAGCTCGTGCCGCAGTTGACCGTCGGCGCTGTCCCAGAGCTGGATCGCGCCGTCGCTGGCGGCCGTGGCGAGCAGGCTACCGTCGCGGTTGAACCGGACGCTGTAGATGGCGCCGCGCTGGCGGCCGAGCACCCGGACCGGACGGCCGGTCTCCACCTCCCAGAGCCGCAACACGCCATGGGTGTCGCCGGTCGCCATCAGCGTGCCGTCGGGGTGGATGTCGAGGGCGTACACGTCGGCCTCGTGGCCGCGCGGCTGGCGCAGCAGCTCGCCGTCAACGGCCCGGCGGATCCAGACCCGGCCGTGCTGGCCGACCGCGGCCAGCAGCCGGCCGTCCGGGCTGTGCACCACCCGGTAGACCACCTCCGGCTCGCGCACCTCGAAGGCGAGCCGGCCGGAGGGGATGTCCCAGCCCCGGAGCACGCCGGCGCTGTCCACCACCACGACCCGCCGGCCGTCCGGGCTGAACGAGGTGCCCCAGATCGGCGCCGCGTGGCCGGGCCACTCGTGGCGCAGCCGGGCGGTCCGGGTGTCGTAGAGCCGGACCACGCCGGCCGCGTCGCCCACCACCAGCCGGCCCCGCTCGCCGTCGGTGAGCAGCGGCCACACCCAGCCGGCGAAGACGTCCTCGATGACGTGCCGCACGTCGCCGTGGTCGGCGTCCCAGAGCCGTACGGTGAGGTCGGCCGCCCCGGTCACCAGCTGGTGCGAGGCGGCGTCGAAACGGACCGCGTAGACCCGGCCCCGGTGGCCCTGCAGGGTCCGCACCGGCAGCCCGGCGGCGGTGTCACAGATGAGCACACCACCGTCGTCGCTGCCCACCGCGAGCACCGCGCCGTCCGGGCTGTACGCCACCGGCACCGGCAGCCGGCCCACCTCGAAGCCGTACGCCACCCCCACCGCGGGCGGGGCCAGGCCCGGCGCGACGGGACGGCCCGGGGCGACCACGGCTCCGCGGAGCTCCGGCGCGCGCAGCAGCGCCGCGTCGGCGCTCACGTCGATCAGGGCGGTGCGGTGCCACCTGCTGCCGGTGATCCGGGCGCCGCGTAGGTCGGCGCGGAACAACCGGGCGCCGGCCAGCTCCGCGTCGCGCAGGTCCGCCCCGGCGAGGCGGGCCTGGTCCAGGCGGGCGCCGCGCAGCCGGGCGTGCTCCAGCCGCGCCTCGGTGAGGTTGGTGGCGACCAGGCGGGTGTCGGTCAGGTCGGCGCCGGTCAGGTCCGCCCCGGCGAGTTCCCGGTGGGAGAGGTCCTCGCCGCGCAGCACCGCGCCGCGCAGGTCGGCCCGGTCGGGCAGCCGCAGCCGCGCGCTGAGCCGCAGCGCGTTGGCCCGGACCGTCTCCCCGGCCGCCTCGTCACCCAGCACCCGGGCGGTCCAGGCGGTGCAGCGGGCGGGGTCGGCCAGGTCGCCGAGGAACTCCACGGTCAGCGCCGACAGCGGGCGCACCGCCAGCGCGAGCGGCTCCTCGCCCCGGTTGAGCTGCTCGGCGATCCCCTCGGCGACCAGCCACTCCATCACCGAGGTGTGGATGAACCCGAACAGCCCGTCGTCGGTGCGGACCAGCAGGCTGCCGGCGCCCACCGCGTGGATCGCCTGCGGCCCGGACAGCCGGGAGTCGGCCAGCCCGGCGAGCTGGCCGGCGGCCTCGGCCAGCTCGGCCAGCCGGAGGTGGGACTCGCCACTCTCCCAGAGCTGGAAGGCGAGCCGGCTCACCGCGTGCCACAGCTCGGGTCGGCGCAGGCTCACCGGCGCGCCCGGGATCCCCTGGGTGCGCCGCTCCTCGAAGTCCAGCCAGGACTCCAGGATCTCCCGGTAGAGCGCCGCCGCGCTGAACGTGCCCCCGGCCCCGGCCACCGCGGCCAGCCGCCCCTCGTCGAGGTTGGCGATGAAGCCGAGCATCCGCGGGTTGCGGGAGAGGCCGAGCAGGTCCTTCACCCCGGCCAGCAGGTCCAGCCGCTCGCGGGCGGCCCGCTCGTCGCCGCCGTAGCGGTTGCGCAGGAACGTCTCGATCTGGCCGGGGGTGAAGTCCTCGATGGCCAGCACCCGGCGGTGCGGCAGCAGACCCACCCGCTCGCCCAGGGCGGTCAGCACCTGCGAGTTGGTCTTGAAGTGCTGGGTCCGGCTGCTCACCACGATCTTCGCGTGGCCCTCGGCCGCCTGGAGCAGCGTCTCCAGGTGGTCGGCGGCCCGGTCGTAGGTGACCCGGGCGACCAGCTCGTCGAAGCCGTCGAAGAGCAGCACGATCCGGCCCTGGCGGAGCATGTAGCGGAACGCCTTGAGGTCGATCACCTGCTCGCCGTGGTTGGCCAGGTGCGCCGCGACCAGCCCGTCGACCGAGTGCGCCTTGTCCAGCGCGCGCAGCTCCACCAGGATCGGGATCAGGTCGGGCGCGGCGGTGGGCAGCCGGCGGGCCACCTCGCGCAGCGCGAAGGTCTTGCCCCGGCCGAAGTCGCCGAGCACCAGCACGAACCGGCCGTCGGGCGCGGAGATCAGCTCCAGCAGCTCGTCCACCACGTCCTCACGGACCCGCTGGTCGGCGCCGACCAGGTGCCGGTAGCGCTGCGGCACGTACTGGCCGGGCGGGTAGAGCCGGTCGGCCTGCAGCCGGGCGGTCTGCGCGGCGACGTATTCGCGCAGGTCGAGCAGGCCCTGGAACTCGGTCAGGTGCAGCACCCGCACACCGCGCCGCTGCGCCGCCTCGGCCAGCCCGCGCGGCACCCGGTCGCCGTCGTAGACCAGCTCGGAGGGGATGTCCGGATCGGTGGCGTGCACTCGGCGGGCGAAGTGGTCGACGTCGGCCGGGGTCGGGGTGCCCACGTACGCCCCGACCCGCTGCTGCCGGACCACGCCGTCGGCGCGGTAGGTGATGTAGAGGTGCGGCGGGTCGGCCTCGACCCGGCGGACCACCACCCGGTCGTGGCGGGCCTCGCAGACCTCGGCGAGCCGGTCGAGCAGGCGCTCCAGCGGGGCGGGCGCGACCACGGCCGGCGCGGCGGCCGACGCCTCGGCGGCGCCCTGGGTCGGCCCCTCGACCACGCTGGGCTGCCGGGGGTCGGGCACCTGGGCCGGGCCGGCCGCGCCGAACGTCGCCTCGGCGCGCGGCCAGCTCAGCCTGGTCGGCTCGCCCACGTCGTGCCGGTCGTCGCGGCCGAGCACCCAGCGGGTCATCCCGTCGGCGCCGAGCCGGAGCACCTGGGCGCGGCCGTCGCGGGAGGCGGTGGCCAGCGGCACCACCGGGTCGACCCGGGCGCTGGGCGCGGCGTCGGCGAGCAGCAGGTTGAGCATCGGGCCGACCAGCCGGTTGAACGAGCCGCGGTCGCGCAGCGACGCCGGGTCGGGCACGGCCAGCTCGTCGGCGTACGGGGTGCGCGGGCCGGGGGCGTGCGCCATCGCGCCGAGCCGCAGCCAGCCGGACTGCTGGTAGTGGCGCAGTCGCTGGGCGAACCAGGTGGACTGGGCCTCGCCGAGGAAGCCGTACCGGTCCTCCTCGCGGTGGGTGATCGCGACCGTGGAGTTCAGCCCGGCCACCACCACCCGCAGATCCGGCACCGGGAAGAGGGTCCACGGCTGCTCGCTGTCGAAGATCCGGTCCTCGAGGCCCTGGTAGAGCTCGTCGAAGAGGCGCGCGTAGTGCCGCCACTTCGGCCAGTACGGCGGCTGCGGGTCGACGTCGTCGGCCTCGCAGGTGGCGAAGTAGGCCCGGCTGGCGGCCATGGTGACGTCGCGCGGGCCGGGCACCACGACCAGCCGGTGCGGCTCCAGGCCGAGCAGCACCCGCAGCCCGGTGAGGAAGCTCAGCGCGTCGGAGAACTCCCGGGGGCTGCCCGACTCGGTCAGGTTGCCGGCCACCACCAGCAGGTCCGGCCGGGGCACCCCGTCGTTCATCAGCAGGGTGAGGTCGCCCATCAGGTGTTCCTGGAGCTCGCCGGGGGTGACCGGGGCACCCGGCTCGATCACCCCGCGGCCGAAGCGCGGCCCGGCCACCTGGAGCACGGTGAGGGTGCCGCGCGCCGCCGGCACGGCCGCCGCGGCGGGCGGGAACGGCGGCGGGTTGATCGGGGTACGCCGGGCGCGGCGGGGTGCGGGCGCACCGGCGGGCGCGGCGAGCACCCCGGCCGGGTCGGCGGGGTGGTGCGGGAAGGCCGGCTGCCGCATCGGCTTGGCCCGGCCGTCGAGCGCCTGCCGGATCCGGTCCAGCACCCGGGCCCGCGCCTGCGCCGGATCGGCCACGCCGACCAGGTCGACGTAGGTGATGGTGGCGAGCAGGCCGTCGATGGGACAGTCCTCGACCCGCACGGTGACCAGCTTGTTGCCGGTGCCGTCCGGGTCGGCGCGCAGCGCGGCCTGCCACTCCAGCTTGCCGTAGGTGGAGTGCAGGTAGCGTTCGGACAGCACCGCCACGACCACCTCGGCCTCGCGGACCCCGCGGTCCATGAAGTCGATGAAGTTGGTGCCGGCCACGAAGTCCCACGCCTGCAGCAGCGTGCGGTAGCCGGCGGCCTCGAACTCCCACGCCAGCCAGGTCGCCCAGCGCTCGTCGGCCGGGGAGTAGCTGATGAAGAAGTCGATGGGGCGGTCGGACCGGGTCGGGTGCGCGCCTACGGACACAGGATCATTATGGCCACCGACGGTCAATTCGTGGACACCCTCGGCAGCCGCTGCGCCGGCCGCGTCGGGCCGGTCCGGCCGGGCGACGGTGTGCGAGGATCATCCCTCGTGGAGACCGTGGGCCAGCCGCCGTCCGCCGCACCGGACCGGAGCCGCTGGGGGCGGCTGCACGTCCTGGACTGGATCGCGCTCGGGCTGGCCGCGGTGGGCGTCGTCTGTGTCCTCACCGGACTCCTCCCCCGCGCCGACGCCGAGGCCACCGTACGCCGGATCGTGCCCATCCTGATCTTCCTCGGCACGGTGGTGGTGCTGGCCGAGCTGACCGCGGTGGCCGGGGTCTTCGACGCGCTCGCCGCCCGGGTGGCGATCACCGCCCGGGGCAGCTACCGGGCGCTGTTCTGGCTCTGTGTGGGGTTCGCCTCGGTGACCACCATCGCGCTCAACCTGGACACCACGGCCGTCCTGCTCACTCCGGTGATGATCGCCCTGGCCCGCAAGCTGGGCGTGCCGCCGACCCCGCTGGCGATGACCACGGTCTGGCTGGCCAACACGGCGAGCCTGCTGCTGCCGGTGTCCAACCTGACCAACATCCTGGCCAGCGACCGGATCGACCTGGAGCCGGTGCCCTGGGCGGCCCGGATGTGGTGGCCGCAGCTGGTCGCCATCGTGATCACGATGCTGCTGCTCTGGTGGTGGTACTGGCGGCCGGCCCGCGCCGGCGCCGACCCGTTCGTCCCGCCGCCGCCGCACGTGCCGCCCGACCGGGTGCTCTACCGCACCGCGCTCGCCGCCTGCCTGCTCTTCGTCGCCGGGATCCTGGCCGGGGTCGAGATCGGGCTGGCCTCCGGGGTGGCCGCCGCGATCCTGGTCGCCGGGTTCGCCGTGCGTGCCCGGCGCAGCCTGCGGCTCGCGCTGATCCCGTGGCGGCTGCTGGTCTTCGTGACCGGGCTGTTCCTGGTGGTGCAAACCATCGGCCGGCACGGCCTGGACACCGTGATGGGCACCCTGATCGGCGCCGACCCCGGCGCGGAGGGGGCGCTGCGGGCCGGCGGGGTCGGCGCCCTTTTCGCCAACGTGGTCAACAACCTGCCCGCGTACGTGGCCGGCGAGGCGGTCATCGCCCCCGACCACCACACCCAGTTGCTGGCCCTGCTGATCGGCACCAACGTCGGCCCGCTCGCCACCCCGTGGGCCTCGCTGGCGACGCTGATCTGGTACGAGCGCTGCCGGGCCGCCGGGGTGGCCGTGCCGCTGGGCCGGTTCGTGGCCACCAGCGCCGCTCTCGCCGTCCTGGCCACCACGGCCACGGTGGCCGCCCTGCTGGTCGGTCCGGGGTCCTGACCTCAGCCCCCGGCTGCCGCCGGAACCGTGCGAACCGGCCGTGTCCGTCGTACCCGCCGGGCAGGATCAGAACGACCCGCCACGACCCGGCAAGGAGCCAGCACCGTGAACACCCCGCCCGACATCATCCGCCGCTACTTCGCGCTCGCCGGCCAGCCGGACAAGGACCCCTACTTCGCCCTCTTCGCCGACGACGCCGTCGTCGAGGACGAGGGGAGGACCCACCGGGGCATCGCGGAGATCCGCGCGTGGCGCCGCGAGACGCCGCTGGTCTCCTACGAGATCACCGATGTCGAGAACACCCCGGCGGGCACGGTCGTGACCGCCACCATCAGCGGCGACTTCCCGGGCAGCCCGTTCGCCGGCCTGCGGTTCCGGTTCGAGGACTACGACGACCGCCACATCCGCCGGCTGCGCATCGCCCCGTGACCCGTCAGCGGGCCCGGCGGACCAGCCGACGGGCGGCGTAGAGCAGCGCGCTCACGGCGAAGAGAGCGCCGCTGACCGCCAGCCACCGGCCGAGCATCGCCCGGGGCGCCAGGCCGGTCGCCGCCAGGTAGGTGCCGTCGCCGAGCCCGAGGACCCCGGGCAGGTAGACCAGAAACAGCAGGCCGGCGCCGAGCGCGGGGACCCGGACGTGGTTCAGCGGCGACGGGGTGCCGCCCCGCCGCAGGGCGCGGCGCAGCATCCGGTCGAGCGACGCGTACACCGGGAAGAGGACCAGGTCGTGCGCGATCACCGCGCCGAGGAACCAGAGCAGCATCCGGCCGGCCGACGCCGCACCGGCCAGCCGCAGCGCGATCCAGCCGGTGACCGCGAAGCAGCCGGCCAGGAGCAGCAGGTGCCAGGGCGCGGCGCCGTAGGCGCGCCGGAACCTAGCCATCGAACGCGATCTCCGCCACCCACTTCGTGCAGTGCACGCCGGGCAGCGCCGGCACGATGATCCGCGCCGGGTAGCCGTGGTCGGGGGTCAGGTCGACGCCGTTGACCCGCAGGGCGAGCAGCGCGTCCGGGTCGGTCACCTGACCGCCGTGCAGGACGGCCTCGCGGAACAGGCCGGCGCGCTCCAGCGACCGCACCCGCGCGGTGGCCGGATCGGCCGCCCCCACCAGGGCGGCCAGGTCGCGCAGCCGGACCCCGGTCCAGGTCTGCGAGGTGGACCAGCCCTCCACGCAGGCGATGGGCAGGACGGCCGTGTGCTGCGCCAGGGCGAGCAGCCGGGCCCGGTCCAGGGTGACCGTGTGGTTTCGGCCGCGCAGGGTCAGCCGCCAGCCCGGGCCGGTCTGGTCCGGGGTCACCCCGGCCGCGGCGACGCTCCGGTTGACCGGGAAGCCGGTCGGCCCGTCGTCTCTCCGGCGGCCGCGCGGCAGCAGCAGCGCGGTGTCGCGCAGCGCGTCGACGCTCTGCCCGACGGTCAGCGCCGCCAGCAGCAGCGCGCCTCCGCCGACCAGGCCGAGCACCCCGCGCCGGCTCATCGTCGCCGGCCCGGGCCGCCGGGCCACCAGGCCGTCCGGATCCGTCGGCTCCGGCCGGGTCACCTCCACCGGGGTACGCGCGAAGCCCGGCCCGCGCAGCGCGGTGACCAGCCGGGGCAGCTTGATCGCCACGTGGGTGACCAGCGCCGCCGTGAAGATCCAGGCGCCGTACCAGTGTGCGGTGTAGAAGTCGAAGCCGAACAGGTAGGCGTACTGGATGTTCAGCAGGCCGGTGACCGTCTGGAAGAGGATGCCGCCGACCAGCAGCAGCAGCGACAGCCGCTCCAGCAGCTGGGCGGCCGAACGGGCCGGCGGCCAGTCGAAGAGCTTGGGCACCACCGACCAGAGCTTCCCCAGCACCACCGGCAGCAGCACGATCCCGAGCGTCACGTGCAGCCCCTGGGTGAGGCGGAACAGCCAGGCGGGTCGGGTCGGCCAGTCGAACACCGGCGGGTGCAGCCAGCCCACGTCCCGGGGGAACGCCTGGTCGAAGCGGGGACCGTAGGCGATCCAGTCGAGCAGCCCGGTCACGATCACCAGGGGCAGGGTGGCCAGCAGCACGGCGCCGAGCACCGAGGTCAGCCAGGGCCCCCGGACCGGGCTGCGCCAGGCGCGGTCGACGGCGTCCACCCCCGGCGGCCGGTGCCGGGCCAGCGCCGCCCACAGGGCCGCTGGGGCGGCCGACGGCGCGTCGTCCGGTGGGGGTGGGCTGGCGGGCACATCTCCTCCTGGGCTGCGCGGTCCGGGCCCACCCGTCACGCCGGTGGTCCCTTCAGCAGGACGCTAGACGCCGCATCCGCGCGCCGGTCCGGTTTGCCGCATTACCGAACCCTTACCGCCGCCGTCATTACGGACCGCTGACGTGCACCGCGAACCGCCCGAACCGGACCCCGCGGTGCCCTAGCCTGGCCGCATGCGGGTACTGGTCACCGGCGCGGCCGGCTTCATCGGATCGCAGATCGCCGACCTGCTCGTCGCCGTGGGCCACGAGCCGGTCTGCCTGGACGCCCTGCTCCCCCAGGCGCACGGCGGCGCGCTGCCGGAGTGGTCCCGGCCGCACGACCCGGTGGTCGGCGACGTCCGCGACGCCGCGCTGCTGGACCGGCTGCTGTCCGGGGTGGACGCGGTCTGCCACCAGGCGGCCATGGTGGGGCACGGGCTGGACCCCTCCGACGCTCCCGACTACGCCGGACACAACGACCACGGCACGGCGGTGCTGCTCGCCGCCATGCACCGGGCCGGGGTGTCCCGGCTGGTGCTGGCCAGCTCGATGGTGGTCTACGGGGAGGGGCGCTACACCTGCGCCGAGCACGGCGTGGTCCGCCCCGCCCCGCGCCGGCCCGTCGACCTGGCCGCCGGCCGCTACGACCCGACCTGCCCGGCCTGCGGCGGCACCCTCGACCCGGCCCTGGTCCCCGAGGACGCCCCGCTGGAGCCGCGCAGCACGTACGCGGCCAGCAAGCTCGCCCAGGAGCACTACGCCGCGGCCTGGGCCCGGCAGACCGGGGGCGGGGTGTGGGCGCTGCGCTACCACAACGTCTACGGCCCCCGGATGCCCCGCGACACCCCGTACGCCGGGGTCGCCTCGCTGTTCCGCTCGGCGCTCGCCGACGGCCGGCCGCCCCGGGTGTACGAGGACGGCCGGCAGCGCCGCGACTTCGTGCACGTGACCGACGTGGCCCGGGCCAACCTGCTGGCGCTCACCGCGCCCACCCCGGACGGCCTGGTCCCGGTGAACGTCTGCTCCGGCGAGCCGCACACCGTCGGCGACCTGGCGGCGGCCCTGGCCCGCGCGATGGGCGGCCCCGAGCCGGAGGTGGTCGGCGGCGCCCGGGCGGCCGACGTCCGGCACGTGGTGGCCGACCCGACCCGGGCCCGGGACCTGCTCGGCTACACCGCCCGGGTCGCCTTCACCGACGGCGTCACCGCGTTCGCCACCGACCCCCTCCGCGAACCCGCCGCCCTGCTCGCCTGAGCCCTCACCCCCTCGCCCTCCCCGGTCGATCGTGAGGTTGGCGGTGGCGATCCGCCCGATTCGCCACCGCCAACCTCATGATCGACGCGGATGCCGGGAGATCTTGGCGAGTTGGCGTTCGGAGGGAACGGGAAGTCGTCAAGATCCGAAACGGTCAGGAGACCGTGAAGAGCAGGTGGTTGACGGCGAGGGCGGTGAACGCCTGGGCGGCCAGCCACCAGCGGCGGGTCGGCGCGGGCAGGTGTGCCACGGCGATCAGGAGCCAGACCGCGAACGGCAGCCAGATCCGCTCCACCTCGGCCTTGCTCATCCCGGACAGGTCGGCGCCGGCCACCGCCAGCGCGGCGGCGGCCGGCAGCAGCACGGTGGGCCCGAGCGCCGCCACCGGCGCCATCCACCGTCGGCCGAGCCGCACGGCACCGCTGAGCCCGCCGACCGGCCGGCCGGGCACCCGGTCACGGGGCTGGCCGCCCCGCGCGGCGCCGGGTGATCGCCAGGCGGCCCGGGCGGCGAGCGCCACGCGGCGCAGCGCCGGCCCGAGCACCGGCCCGGCGGCGAGCCCGGCGCGGCGCAGCGCCGGGCCGAGCACCGGCCCGGCGGAGAGCAGCAGCGCCGCCAGGTTCGCCCAGACCCAGTAGCCGTACGGGCGGTCGACCGCCCAGCCCTGGTAGTAGCGCTCGACCACCCGGTCGTACCCCTCCCACCAGCGGAAGCCGGCCAGCACGAAGAGCGCCGTGACGCTGGCGACGCCAGCCGTCGCGGCGAGCAGCGCGGCGCGGCGGCGGTCCCGGCGCAGCGCCAGCACGGTCACCGCCAGGGCGCCGACGAGCACGAACCCGTACGACAGGTGCAGCGCGAAGCCGAGCAGCAGCCCGCCGGCCAGCGCGGCGGCCGGGCCGCGTACCGCCAGCAGGGCCAGCCCGGCGGCGACCACGCCGGTGAAGACGGCGTCGCCGGAGGCGCCCAGCCAGACCGCGCCGGGCAGCAGCACCAGGAAGGGCAGCACCGCCCGGGCCGCCTCGGCGGCGCCCAGCGCGCGCAGGGTGACCGGCACCGACACCGCGACGGTCGCGCCGACCAGCACGCAGCAGAGCGCCGCGGCGGCGCCCCCGCCCAGGCCGATCCGGTCCAGCCAGACGAAGACCAGCAGCGCGCCCGGCGGGTGCCCGGCGGTGTGGGTGGACCAGGAGTCCGGCTGGAAGTCGAGGATCCGGTCGGTGAAGCCGGCCAGCGTCCGGGGGATGTCGGTGACGCCGGGCACCTCGTGCAGGTACTCCGCCTGCACGGTGAGCCGCCGGGCCAACCCGGCCGACCAGCCGTCCACCAGGGCCAGCGACAGCGTCCAGGCGACCGCGGCCAGCCAGCCGGCGGCCAGCAGCGGCCCCCAGCGGGCGGTCCGCGCCCAGCGCAGACCCGGCCCCAGCACGACCACCGCGACCAGCACGGCGAGCGGGGTGCCCCAACCGGCGTGCGGCCGCCAGGTGGCGTAGAGCGGCGCGGCGTCCGCGTGCAGGCCCGCGCCCCGGCGGTTGAGCACCAGCCCGACGGCGACCGCGGCGGCCAGCAGCACCGCCTCGACGGCCAGCGCGACCAGATCGCCCCGGTGCCCGGGGATGGTCCGCCGTGGGCCGGGAACGCGGGGCAGGGTGGCTGCGGATCTCATGACGACCGGACGGTACGGCCCGCCGGGCCGCCGGGTGGGCGGATCCGCCGGCACGTCACCGGATGGTAAGAAATGCCTGCTCGGTAAGGGTTCCGTAAGCACGATCCGGGCCTGGCGGGGCGCGGACCGGCCTAGCGTCGGCGGCATGCCGACACAGATCGACGTGGTGCTGCCGTGCCTGGACGAGGCCGCCGCCCTGCCCGGCGTGCTGACCGCGCTGCCGCCCGGTTACCGGGCGATCGTGGTGGACAACGGCTCCCGGGACGGCTCGCCGGAGGTGGCCGCCCGGCACGGCGCGCGGGTGGTGCGGGAGCCCCGCCGGGGCTACGGGGCGGCCGTGCACACCGGCCTGGAACACGCCGAGACCGAGCTGGTCTGCGTGCTCGACGCCGACGGCTCCTTCGACCCGGGCGAGCTGCCCGCGCTGGTCGCCCCGGTGGCGGCCGGCGCCGCCGACCTGGCGGTGGGCCGGCGCCGGCCGGTGTCCGCCGGGGTCTGGCCGTGGCACGCCCGGGCCGGCACGGCGCTGGTCGCCGCGCTGCTGCGGCAGCGCGGGGTCCCGCTGCGCGACCTCAGCCCGATCCGGGTGGCCCGGCGGGACGCCCTGCTCGCCCTGGGCGTCACCGACCGCGCCTTCGGCTACCCCCTCGAACTGATGATCCGGGCCGCCGCGGCCGGCTGGCGGATCCACGAGCGGGACGTCCGCTACGCCCCGCGCGCCGCCGGGACGCGGTCCAAGGTCTCCGGCTCGGTCCGCGGCACGGTCCGCGTCACCCGGGACTTCCTGGCCGTGCTGCGCAGCGTGGACGGCCCCCGGTGACCGTCCTGCTGGTGGTGGCCAAGACGCCCGTGGCCGGGGCGGTCAAGACCCGGCTCTGCCCGCCGGCCGAGCCCGCCCAGGCGGCCCGGATCGCCGCGGCCGCGCTGCGCGACACCCTCGACGCCGTCGCCGCCACCCCGGGCGTCGTCCCGGTTCTGGCGCTGGCCGGCCGGTTCGCCGACGCCGAGGACGGTGCGGACCTCGCCGCCGCGGTCGCCGGCTGGCCGGTGCTGCCGCAGCGCGGCGACGACTTCGCCGACCGGCTCGCGTACGCACACGCCGACGTGGCCGCCGCCTACCCGGGGCGGCCGGTGCTCCAGATCGGCATGGACACGCCGCAGCTCACCGCGGCGCGGCTGGCCGCCGCCGTACGCCGGCTCGACGGGACGTCGACCGACGCGGTGCTCGGCCCGGCCGCGGACGGCGGCTGGTGGGCGCTGGGCCTGCGCGACCCCCGGCAGGCGGCGGCGCTGCGCGGGGTGCCGATGTCCACCCCTGACACCGGGCGGCGCACCCGGGCCGCGCTGGCCGGGCGCGGCCTGCGGATCGGGACGCTGCCGGTGCTGCGCGACGTGGACGACTGGACCGACGCGCTCGCGGTGACGGCCCTGGCCCCCACGGGCCGGTTCGCCCGGGAGGTCGCCGCCGTGTGGCGGGCCCGGCCGGTCGGGGGCCGGCGGTGACCGCCGACGGTTTCGCCACCGCGCTGCGGCACCGGGACAGCGACGCGCACTGGCTTGTGCAGGGCGACGGGGCGCGCCGCCGGTTGCCGGTGGAGCGGTGGCACGGGCCGGCCGAGCCGGCGACGGCCGCGGTGGTGGCCCGCTGCGCCGGCCCGACGCTGGACCTGGGCTGCGGTCCGGGCCGGCTCACCCTGGCGCTGGCCCGGGCCGGGCTGACCACCGTGGGGGTCGACGTCTCGGCCCGGGCGGTGGCCCTGACCCGGGCGCGGGGCGCCGTCGCGGTCCAGGCCGACCTCTTCGATCCGCTTCCCGCCGAGGGCCGGTGGCGGCACGTGGTGCTGCTGGACGGCAACATCGGCATCGGCGGCGACCCCGGGCGGCTGCTGCGCCGGTGCCGGGAGCTGCTCCGCCCGGACGGCACGGTCCTGGTCGAGCTGGACCCGCCCGGCAGCGGCACCTGGCAGGGCCGGGCGCGCGTGGTGTCCGGACGGCACCGGGGTCCGAGCTTCGGCTGGGCCCGGCTGGACACCCGGGCGGTGCACGAGCCGGCCGCGGCGGCGGGCCTGGTGGTCCGCGAGCTCCACTCGGCCGGCCGGCGCTGGTTCGCCGAGCTGGTCGCCGGGTAGCGCGGCCGGCGCCCGCCGCCAGGCCCCGGGGCCCCGCCGGGCCGCGACGTCGGTCCGGAAATCCGGTACGGGTGAGGCCCGGCGGCGGGCTACCGTGCGCGGATGAGCGGCGTCCCGACCCTGCAGTTCCACACCGATCCGGGCGAGTTCCTCGCCGCGGCCGGTGACCATCTGGCGGCGAACCCGGTGGTCGGCACGGTCGTGGCCACCGTCGCGCACCGGCTGCTGGCCCGTCGGGCCGACGGGGTCGCACTCCCCGAGCACGACTGGTGGCTGGTGGTCCGGGACGGGTCCGGCGCCGTCGTCGGCGCCGGGATGCGGACGGCGCCCTTCGCGCCGCGCCCGCCGTTCCTGCTGCCGATGCCCGACGAGGCGGCCGTGGCGCTGGCCCGGGTCTGGCACGAGCGCGGGGAGGAGGTGCGCGCGGTCAACGGCGCGCTGCCCGCCGCGCAACGGTGCGCCGACGAGGTGACCCGGCTCGGCGGCGGCCGGGTCGAGGTCGCCCAGCACACCCGGCTGCACGAGCTCGGTGAGCTGGTCCGGCCGGCGCGGGTGCCCGGCAAGTTGGCCGTCGCGACCGAGGACGACGTCGACCTGGCCGCCGAGTGGTTCGACGCGTTCATGGCCGACGCCGACGAGCAGGCGGGCCGCCCGCGCGGGGTCAGCGCGCACGAGACCCCCGACCGCGCCGAGCTGCTGCGCCGGATCCGGGACGGGCGGTTGTGGTTCTGGACCGACGAGGCGGGCCGGCGGGTGCACCTCACCGCCGCCAACCCGCCGTCGTTCGGCGTCGCGCGCGTCGGCCCGGTCTACACGCCGCCGGAGCAGCGCGGCCGGGGCTGGGCCGGCAACGCGGTCGCGGAGGTCTCCCGGCTCCTGCGGGCCGAGGGGGCCCGGGTCTGCCTCTTCACCGACCAGGCCAACCCGACCTCGAACCGGATCTACGCCACCCTCGGCTACCGGCCGGTGGTCGACATGGCCAACCTGGTCATCCTCCCCTGACGCCGATCCGGGCCGGCCCACCCGCGGGCCGGCCCTCGGCACCGGACTCAGTCGGCGAGGCCGAGCGCGGCCAGCCGCTCCGGGTCGGCGATCACGTCGATGGCGGCGATCCGCCCGTCGGTGACCGTGAACGCCATCACCGACAGCGGCCGGCCCCCCGCGCTGACCAGCACGCCGGCGGCGCCGTTGACCAGCACCGGCCGGGCGAACGGGGAGAACCGGCCGAACGTGGTGGCCTGCGCGGCCACCACCCGCGCCCCGGTGAGCACGGTGGAGTGCCGGGCCCGGGCGGTCCCGCCGTCGGAACGGAGCACCACGTCCGGGTGCAGCACGGCGACCAGCCCGTCGAAGTCGCCCTCCCGGGCGGCGGCCAGGAACGCGGTGACCACCTCCCGCTGGCGGGCCAGGTCCGGGTCGGGTGCGGGCGCCTGGCCACGGACCCGGCGGCGGGCCCGGCTGGCGAGCTGCCGGGCGGCGGCCGGCGACCGGTCGACCAGCGTGCCGATCTCCTCGAAGGGCACACCGAACATGTCGTGCAGCACGAAGGCGAGCCGCTCGGTCGGGGTCAGGGTGTCCAGGACCACCAGCAGCGCCAGCCCGACCGAGTCGGCCAGCACCGCGGCCTGCGCGGGATCGGCGTCCACCTCGGCGACGTCGACGACCGGGTCGGGCAGGCGTACGTCGAGGGGGTCCTCGCGGCGGGTGGCGCGGGCCCGCAGGGTGTTCAGGCAGACCCGGGCGACCACCGTGGTCAGCCAGGCGGCCAGGTTGTCCACCGCGGCGACGTCGGCGCGGGCGAGCCGCAGCCAGGTCTCCTGCACGGCGTCCTCGGCCTCGCTCAGCGAGCCGAGCATCCGGTACGCCACCGCCCGCAGCTGCGGCCGCTGCTGCTCGAACCGCTCGGCCAGCCAGGTGTCCTCGCCCATGTCCCAGTCCTTCCTCGCGGGGTTCCCGGTTGACCGACCCGCGCCGGCCCGCCCGTGTGACAAGGGGTGACGCCGGTCACTCCGGTCACACTTTCCCGCCGCCACGGGTCGAGCCGGTGAAGCCCGAAACCTAGCGGATCTCAACGGAGGACGACATGAACGCACCGATCCTGGTCACCGGCGGCACCGGCACCCTCGGCCGCCTCGTCGTGCCGATGCTGCGCGAGGCGGGTCACCCGGTGCGGGTGCTCAGCCGTCACGGCGGCCGGCCCGGCGACGGCGTCACGCACGTCACCGCCGACCTGCTCACCGGCGCCGGCGTCGACCCGGCGGTACGCGGGGTCGACACCGTGCTGCACCTGGCCGGCGGGCCCAAGGGCGACGACGTGGCGACCCGCCACCTGGTCGACGCCGCCCGGCGCGCGGACGTGCGGCACCTCGTGTACATCTCGGTGGTCGGGGCGGACCGGGTGCCGCTGGCCTGGCTGAGGTCCAAGCTGGACGCCGAGCGGGCGGTCGCCGGATCGGGCGTGCCGTGGACCACGGTGCGCGTCGCCCAGTTCCACGACCTGGTGCTGACCATGGTGGAAAAAATGGCGAAGCTGCCGGTGGTCCCGGTGCCCGGCGGGATGCGGCTCCAGCCGGTCGACGCCCGCGAGGTGGCGGCCCGGATGGTCGAGCTGACGCTGGGCGCGCCGGCCGGCCTGGTGCCCGAGCTGGCCGGCCCACGGGTGTACGGCCTGGACGAGCTGGTCACCGGCTATCTGGCGGCGGTCGGCCGGCGGCGGCTGCGGCTGCCGGTCCGGCTGCCCGGCAAGGCCGGCCGGGCGTACCGGAACGGGGACAACCTGGCCCGCCCCGGCGCCACCCTCGGCGTACGGACCTGGGAGGCGTTCCTGGCCGAGCGGCTGCCGCACCCGGCGTACCCTGCCGGCCAGCCTTCGGCCCGTGGCTAGGGCCGCCCGGCCGGGCAGTTGTTGCTGGTGAGCGTGACGCCGTACTCGGTGTCGTCGTGGGTGATGCCCGAGGCTGAACCGTCGAACCAGGTCTCGACCTTCTCCCAGCCTCGGTGCTGCTCGTAGTGCAGGTGCGGGGCGCCGGAGTCACCGGTGCTGCCCACCCGCCCGAGCTGCTCGCCGCGGGCGACCCGCTGGCCGGCCCGGACCAGCGGCGGTTCGAGCAGGTGCAGGTACTCGGTCTGCCACTTGCCGCCGTGGTCGATCTTCACCCAGTACCCTCCGCCGCGTCCGCGCGGACCCTTCGGGTTCTCCGGGGTACGCCCACCGAGTGACCCGTTGATCCCCGCCACGGTGATCGTGCCGGCAGAGGAGGCGAGCAACGGCCGCCCCCACGCGTCGCCCGCCGCGGGGAACAGGTCGATGTCGTAGTCATCGTGGCCGGGGTAGGTGCCCAGCCGCCAACGCTCGCCGCAGGGCACGGGGAGCTGGAACAGCGGGCGCGGACCCGGCGGCCACAGCAGGGGTACGACGGCGGCGACGGCGAGCACGGCCGCGACCGCGCCGACCGCGAGGGCGATGCGAACGGCAGGGCGGCCGGTGCGGTGTCTGGGTGGCTGGCCGGTCGTCATCCCGCCGAGCATGGCAGGCATCGGCAACGCCAAGGCGGCGTCAACTACGCTGAGCACGGCACCCCGGTTCCCCACGCCGGAATCACCGCTGAACCGGCTTCCAGGCCAAAGCGTCAGGAATAGGTTGGCTCGTCGGACGTCCGGGTGGGATGGTGCGGCGCGTGGAGAACGGTGAGCCGGTCGTGATGCAGGTGTACTGCCGGGTCGAGGTCGTCGTGGACGATCCGGACGCGGTGGCGGCCCTCGCTGTGCGACGGCTGCGGGACGCGAACATCGACTGGTCGAGCGAGCCGGACACCGTCGACGAGGCTGCCGCCGAACTCCACGCGGATCTGCCGCAGGCGCTGGCGAGCCTGGTCGACGCGGACCGACTGCTGGATGGCGTGCCGGGGGTGCAGGTGCGGCGCGGGCGCTGGTGGGCCGAACAGGGTGAACCTTCCCGCCGGTTCCAGCCCGGGTTCGAGGACTGACCCTCACCAGCCCACGGTGGAGAGGCTGATCGGGGTGAGCTGGCGGACCTGCGGCTCGATCCACTGCGCCGCGGTGACCAGCTTCACCAGCCGGTCGATGGTCTCCGGCGGGCCGGCCACGAAGCTGCGCCGGTCCGCCGGGCAGCCGTACCGGTCGTCGAAGCAGCCGCCGTCGAGGGCCCGGACCACCATGCCGGCCTCGACGGCGAGCAGCATCCCGGCCGGCAGATCGACCGCCTCGGGGCGGTAGCCGACGATGCCGTCGATGTCGCCGCGGGCCAGCATCACCCAGGACAACAGCGGCGCCCACAGTTGCAGCACCCGCCGGGCGGTGGTGTCGAGCACGACCTTCAGCGCGCGGGCGGTGCTGTCGTCACGGCGTACCTCATGTCCCTGGGTCCAGGCCAGCACCGGC
Source organism: Micromonospora sp. NPDC023966 (assembly GCF_040639095.1). NCBI lineage: Bacteria > Bacillati > Actinomycetota > Actinomycetes > Micromonosporales > Micromonosporaceae > Micromonospora > Micromonospora sp. NPDC023966. Next base: position 44,198 of record NZ_JBEZZJ010000015.1, read on the forward strand.
GCGGCCGGCACCGGGCGGTGGGGCGCCTGCAGCGGGCGGGCGGCCGGCCCGGACTCGTGAACGAAGGCGCCCCGGCCCCGCACGGCGGACCAGGTGCGCCCGGCGACCGGGTCGTTCACCACGCCCACCACCGGCGAGCCGCGGTCGCACAGCGCGATCCCGACCACGTACGCGGGCAGCCCGATCGCCACATTGTTGGTGCCGTCAAGCGGGTCGACCAGCCAGGCCCAGGAGTTGTCGGCGGCGTACTCGCCGCCCTCCTCGGCGATCACCCCGTGCTCCGGCCAACGGGCCCGGATCCGGTCGACGATCAGCCGTTCGGCGGCCAGGTCCAGGTCGGTGACCAGGTCACCGGAGTCGTTCTTGGCCCGGGCGTGCAGCTCCCCCCGGGTCCCCCGGCGCAGCAGCCGCCCGGCCGCCTGGGCCGCCTCCACCGCGAACCGGTGCGCGTCGCGCAGGTCGGGCCCGCCTCTGTTCGGCTCCACGTCCATGGCTCCTCCAGCCAGTCAGCCCCGTGCCACCAGTCGCGCTATCTCCCGCGCCATCCGTGCCGTCTCCGCCGCGTCGCAGCGGTCCCGGCGTATCCGGTGGCTGCGCCCGTCCACCGCGCCGAGGCTCAGGTCGCACACACCGGGCGTGGTCCGGCCGAGCGCCACGGTCACCGCCGGCTCGCCCGCGCCGACCTCCGAGGTGTGGAAGCCGCCCGCGCGCAGCGCGTAGGAGTCGCCGGCGGAATGGGTCTCCACGGTGGCCGTCACCGCGGTGACCAGCCGGTCGGTGGCCGCCATCTCGTCGACGTCGCCGCGGCTGTGCACCTCGTAGATTCGCCAGGACGGGTCGGCGGAGGCGTCGGTCACCTCGATCAGCTCGTTGCGGACCGTGCCGTGCAGCACGTGGCTGAGCAGGTCCCAGCTGTGGGAGTGCATGGTCGAGGTGGTCGGCCGCACCGGCGGCGGGTCGGCCGGCCAGGCGTGCACGCAGATTCCGTCCGGGCCGGTGCGCTCCACCGGCAGGCAGGTGAAGCCGAGCGGGTGCCGGACGGCCCGCAGTGGCCGCCGCCCCTCGGCGACGTCGTCGAGGACGTCGAGCACCCAGCCGCGTAGCAGCTCCGGCCGGGCGCCCCGGTCGATCTCCCGTTCGAGGTCGGCGTAGCTCATCATGCGTACGGGTTCCTCGCCTGGATGGCCCGGCTCACGATGTCGGCGACCTCGCGGTCGCCGAAGGAGCGGGGTAGCGGCAGCCCGAGGGTGGTGAACAGCCGGCGGACCTGCTCCACCGAGGGCTCGTCGTCGAGCTTCACCGGCGCGGCGGCCTCGACGGGCACCCGCCGGCTCTGCTCGCGGCTGTACTGCAACTCGATGTTGAACCGGTTGTAGTAGAGCTCCTTGCGGTCGATCCGCAGCGCCGGGGTTTGCGGGTTCTCCTGTGTGATGATCACGCACGTCGAGGAGAGGTCGTAGCGGAAGGTGGTCATCTGCGCGGTGAGCCGGACCTCGACGGTCAGCAGCCCGGAGCGTTGCAGGTGCCAGCAGGCGGCCAGCACCGTCGCGTACGACTCCTTGCGGGTGCGGTCGACGGTCCACCGCTCCCCCGGCGCGTCCGGGTCGAGGCTCCGCCGGAACCGCGCGTACCGCTCGCAGACGTCCTCGTCGGTCGGGTCGATGATCTCGATGGCGAAGCTCAGGGTGGCGTTGCGCCGACGGGCGTGCTCCAGGCACTCCGGCAGGGTGACCGCCCGGGTGAAGGTGCCGGTGCCGCCCTTGAAGGTCCACCGGTCGGTGTGCCGGCGAGCCTCGGCCAGGGCCTGCCCGACCTCGCTGCCGTGCAGCACCCGCACCATCGAGACGCTGTCGATCGCCTCGCGGGCCCGGTTCAGCGCCCCCTCCGGACCGGTGATCTCGTGCATCTGCGGGACCAGTTCGGTGAGCCGGTCGCGGGTGTTCCGCATCACCTCCCGCACCTCCTGCTGGGCGGTCTCCCGCCGGAGCCGGTCGCGCAGCACGGCCTGTGCGAGCACCGCCAGGACCAGCAGGATGGCGCTGTTGACGACGTCCTGGCTGACCGTGTTGGTCAGGCCGAGGACGGCCACGGTGACGGCCAGCAGCAGGCCGATGAACGCGTCGAGATTGTTGACGACCCAGGTGAACAGGCGCGCCATGACATCCCCCGGTCGACGACGGAAGCTCCATGATAGCCCTATGTCAATATCACCATCACGCCCTGTTCGGGTGCCCGGCATCCCTCGGTGACGGTGTCTCCGCGGTCCGCCGGGCGGCGCAGATCAGCGAGCCGCCGAGCCCCGGCGCGACCCGGGCCAGCAGCCGGGAGGCGACCCAGCGTCCACCCGGGAGCCGCCAACCGACCTCATTGGAGCGAATCGCCAGCGGTGCGAACCCGGCCCGGCACAGGACCCGCCGCAGCAGCGACGCGGTGAACGGCCGGATGTGCAGCCACAGGTAGGGGTGCAGGGGGTCCACCTGGCGGGGCGCCCGGCCGGCGAGGAAGGCCAGCCGGTCCTGCGCGGGCGCCAGGTTGGGGGTGGTCAGCACCAGCAGGCCGCCCGGGGCGAGGACCCGGTGGCATTCGCGCAGCAGCGCCAGCGGGTCGTAGACGTGCTCGATCAGCTCTCCGGTGAGCAGGCCGGCGAAGCTGCCGGCGCGGAACGGCAGGCCACGGGTGGCGTCCAGGCAGACCGGCAGGGCGTCGCCGCCGACGGCCCGCCGGGCCGCGCCCAGCGCGGCCTCGGCCATGTCGGCCACCACGAGCGGGCCGGGCAGCGTGGCCGGGTCGAGCATACTGCGCGGGCCGCAGCCCAGCTCCAGCACCGGCCGTCCCGCGGGCACGCCGTCGACCATCAGCCGGGCCGCGACGGCGCGGCGGATCCGATGGTACGGGTCGTCGACGTACCCGTTGACCTGCGCGCCGTCGTGGTAGCTGCGCCGGTTGGCGCGGCGGCCGTGTGCCTGCGCGCTGCGCGACGAGGACCCGGTCGGCGGCTCGGCCATCGCACCCTCCACTGCGGTCGTCGCCCCCGTCGGCGGCGCCCGCCTCCAGCCTCGCACCGCCGCCGTCCGGGAGCGCGGCAATCCACCCCGGTACGCCGACGCGGCGGCCGGGATGCCGGCCGCCGCGTCGCGGGTCGTGGTCGAGTCAGATGGCGCGGGCCCAGTCCACCCGCATGCTGTCGTCGTACTCGTCCCCCGGGATCCACCACTGGTCGCCGAAGCCGCTGGTCGAGACGATGATGTTGCCGCCGTCCGGATACTCGTTGGTGGGCGGCACCGACAGCGCCGCGCAGTAGCGGCCGTCCGGAGAGAACACCGGCGACAGGTACATCCGCGGCTCGTCGGTGAGCTTCTTGAGGCCGGTGCCGTCGATCCGCACCGACGCCAGCGAGTCCTCACCGAGCGGCAGGTCGACGTCCCGGTACCAGCGGTTGGTGCAGAACACCACCCGCTCCGAGTTGGGCATGAAGACCGGCCAGCCGAACCGCTCGCCCTCCTCGGGCGCGTAGACCCGCCGCACCCGCCCGGTGGCGAGCTCCAGCATGCGCAGCTGGTGGCCCTCCGACCGGCTGATCCACTGCATGACGATCATGGAGCCGTCCCGGGACCAGTTGGGCCGGTACATCGTGTGCCCCTGGACGAGCACCCGCCGGCTGCCCGTGGCCACGTGCACCGCGACCAGCGTCTCGCGGTCGACGACCAGGGCGACCTCCGTGCCGTCCGGGGACCAGGTCGGCCACTCGTACGAGATGCCGAACGGGTCGCTGATCACCTTCCGGACCTCGCCGGTCACCCGGTCGAACAGCGACAGGTTCGACCCGGTCTCGCCCGCGTAGTTCAGGTTGTTCACGGCCACGTACCGGCCGTCGGGCGAGGTGGTGGCGTCGTAGGCGTGGGTCAGCAGCACCTGCGGCGTGGTGTGGCCCCGGTTGATCTGCAGAAGCCCCGCGCTGCCGGTGACGAGCCACGGCCCGTTGACCACCTCGGTGGACTCCGCCGCGGCGGCGGGCGCCGTGGCGGTCAGCCCACCGGCCAGCCCGGTCGCCGTGGCCGCCCCGGCCAGCGCGGCGGCACGCAGCAGGGCCCGGCGATTCAACTCGGTCATGAAACACCCCCGTGATAGACGTCGATCCACCCTCCTGAACGGACGATCACGACGGCATCGGACGAGCGGCCGTTCCACGGTCGGCCACTCGGTCACCCCGTACGGTGATCGCCCCGGCGGCCGGTACCCTCGCCCCGGTGACCTCCGACGCGCTGCGCCGCGCCCTCACCGATCCGGGCGATCCGCCACTGCCGCCCCTGCCGGGCGTGGCCGCCGAACTGCTCACCGCCCTGCAGGCGCCGCCCCGGCTCGCCGCGCATCTGCGGCTGGTGCACGACGTCGCTCGGCAGCTCACCGCCGCGTTCGCCGCGCGCTTCCCCCTGGTGCCGTTCGACCGGCAGGCGGTGCTGTTCGGGGCGGCGATCCACGACCTCGGCAAGGTCGAGCACCCGGAGGAGTTGTCCGGGCCCGGCTCGGCGCACGAGGAGGCGGGCTACCAGCTGCTGCTGCGCTTCGGCGTCCCCGAGGAGCGGGCCCGCTTCGCCGTCACGCACGCCGCCTGGCACGCACCGGGCGTGCAGCTCGAAGACCTGCTGGTGAGCCTCGCCGACAAGGTGTGGAAGGGCAAGCGCGTCACCGACCTGGAGGAGCTGGTGGTCGACCGGCTGGCCGACATCACCGGCCAGCCGCGCTGGCAGGCCTTCCTCGACCTCGACGACGTGCTCGCCGGGCTGGCCGCCGACGCGGACCGCCGGCTCGCCTTCCAGGCCGAGCATCCGGTGCACGGCTGACGCCCGGCCTCAGCCGCCGACCGGCTCGGTCGGGCCGGCGCCGGCCAGCAGCGACTCCGCCGAGCCGGTCCGGGCGTACAGCAGGAACCGCCCGGCCCGGTGGGTGCCGACCAGGCCGGCGTCGCGCAGCGCCGTCAGGTGGTGGGAGACCGTGCCGGCGCTGAGGCCGCAGCGCCGGGCCAGCTCCGTGGTGGCGGCGGGCACGGCGAGTTCGTGCAACAGGGTGGCCCGGGTACGCCCCAGCACCCGGGCGAGTGCCGCGCTGGCCGGGGCGGCGCTGCGCTCCCAGAGGGTCCCGACCGCGCGGGCCGGATAGCGCAGGAGGGGCTGCGAGGCCCGCTCCGACAGGTTGGACCAGACCCGCCCGCCGCCGAAGACCGACGGGACCAGCAGCAGGCCCCGCCCGCCCAGGTCGTAGGTCCCCGCGCGGGTCAGGTGGTCGATGTGCAACGTCCCATCGTCCCAGGAGACGTACGGGTCGATCCGGTTGAGCAGGCCGCGCACGCCGTCGGTCGCCATCCGCCCGGCGCCGACGAGCACCTCGCGTTCCAGCAGGGTCCGCATCCGGGGCCAGTACGGGGCGATCGCCACCTCGACGTAGTCGGCGATCACCTGTGCGAGGCGGGCCAGCCCGGCCGGTGGGTCGGCGTACAGCGCGGCGAGCCGGGGCGGACGCGGCCCGGGCAGCTCGTCCAGGCCGGCCCGGACCACCTCCGGTGGGGTGGCGGCGAGCGCGGCCAGTTCCCAGTCGATGGTGGGCAGGGCGGACGGCGGCGGCGGGCAGACGAAGCTCGGAATCACCACGGTCGGCATCGGCACGAGGTCGGCGAGGAGCCGCCAGTCCACGGTGGACAGACGGGGCCGCACCTGCCGGTGCCAGAGCTGGTGGGCGGGGAACCAGTCGGGGCTCCGGAGCACCCGGACGCTGGCGATCGCCTCCCACAGCGGCGAGATCGCGAACCGGATCCCGGCCAGGTCCCGTACCCCCAGCGCGACGCTCAGCACCTCGCACCTCCCGACGGATTCGACCTGGCTCAAACTTATCGACCGCGGCGGTGGCCGCCGACCAGGGTCCCTGTCATGACCACCACCGTTCCCCCGTCGATCCGCTGGCCCCGCCCGTTCCGCTACGTGTACACGGCGAACCTGGCCGACAGCCTGGGCTTCCAGGTGGGCTACCTGGCCGTGCCGGTGCTGGCCGTGTCCGTGCTCGCCGCCACCCCCGGCCAGGTCGGCCTGCTCGCGGTGCTCGGCACCGCCGCCTTCCTGCTGGTCGGGCTGCCCGCCGGGGTCTGGGTGGACCGGTCGCCCCGCCGCACCGTGATGGTCGCCGCCGACCTGGCCCGCGCCGCCCTGTACGCCTCGATCCCGCTGGCCTGGTGGGCGGACGCGCTGACCCTCGGCCAGCTCTACGCGGTCGTGCTGCTCACCGGCGTCGGCACGGTCTTCGGTGACGTGGCCGCGCAGAGCTTCCTGCCGGAGTTGGTCGGCCGGGACCGTCTGGTGGCGGCGAACTCGCTGCTCATGACCACCAACGCCACCATCCAGATCGGCGGCCGGGGATTCGGCGGCCTGCTCGTGCAGTGGCTCGGCGCCCCACTCGCCCTGGCCCTGAACGCGGTCACCCACCTGCTCTCCGCGCTCGCCCTCACCCGGGTACGCCCCATCGCCACCGTCGCGATCGGACGGGACCGGCCGGCGGGCGGCTTCGGCCGACAGCTCGCCGAGGGCGTCCGGCACGTGCTGGGCAACCGACTGCTGCGCCCGCTGGCCGTCTCGCTGGCCAGCATCAACCTCACCGTGAACCTGATGACCACCATGCTGCCGGTGGTCTTCCTGCGCGAACTCGGCCTCGGCGCCGGCGCGCTCGGGCTCTTCCTCGGCGCCGGCGGGGTGGGAGCGCTGCTCGGTGCGGTGACCGCCCGTCCGTTGGCCGCCCGGATCGGGCACGGCCGGGCACTCTGGCTGCCCGGGCTGCTGGTGGCCCCGGCCGGCGCGCTGGTCGCTCTGGTCGACACCGGCGCGTGGCTGTGGCTGGCCGGCCTCGGTTGGCTGGCGCTGGCCTGGCGGACCGGGATCGGCAACGTGATCGGCGTCAGCCTGCGGCAACGGGTCACCCCGGACGCGCTGCTGGGCCGGATGAACGCCACCTTCCGGTTCCTGCTCACCGGCGCGATCGCGGTCGGCGCCGGGCTGGCCGGCCTGCTCGGCCAGTACGCCGGCGCCCGTACCTCGCTCTGGGTCGGCGCGATCGGCGCCGCGTTCACGTGGCTGCCGCTGTACCGGTCCCCGGTGCGCACGCTGCCCGACCCGGACCGGCTGCCGCCGACCGCCGGGTGACGCCCGCCCCGCTGTTACCCGGCGGTTACCCGGCTGCGAAGCCGCTGTGGCACGGCGCGCCGACCGTCGGGGCAGGGACGCCGGACGGGGTCCCGGCACATTGGCAGGGAGGGCACCATGAGACTGAGGAGAACACTGCTGGCGCTGGTCGTCGTGCTCGGCGGGCTGATCGCCGGCACCGGCGGCGCGACCGCGGCGTCGCCGTACTGCGGGATCACCTGGGGCAGCACGGCCAGGTCGGCCGGCACGCTCACCAGCGATCCGCTGATCGAGGTCCGCACCGGGCGGCACGACTGCTGGGACCGGGTGGTCTTCGAGTTCGCCGGGCCGGCGAACGGCTACTCCGTCGCCTATGGCGAGACGTACACCGAGGGGCAAGGGCTCGCGCTCAGCCCGTACACCGCCGGGGACGCGCTGCTGTCGGTGTCGCTGCGGGCGCCCGCGTACGACGACGCACACGTCGCAACCCTGCCGTACCGCGCCGGTGAGCACGCCGCGACCGTGCTGGGCTACCGGACGCTGCGGGACGTCGTCTTCGGCGGCAGCTTCGAGGGCTACACGACCTTCGCGGTGGGCGTCCGCGCCCGACTGCCGTACCGGGTCTTCGTGCTCAGCGGCCCCGGCACGCACAGCCGCATCGTGATCGACGTGGCCCACCAGTGGCAGGCGTGACCTTTCCCCAGGTGAGAGGGGCCGACCGGCCCCTCATCACCGTCCATTGCGCCCACGCCCCACAGCGGCGCACCGGACTACCCTGAGTGGTCATGGAGGGCCGTGTGCTGGTCGTCGAGGACGACGCCTCCATCCGGGAGGTGACGGCCCTCGGCCTGCGCCGGGCCGGGTTCCGGGTGGCCACCGCCGTCGACGGTCCGGCCGCCCTCACCGCGTGGCGCGCCGGCCCGGTCGACCTCATCGTGCTCGACGTGATGCTTCCCCGTCTGGACGGATTCGAGGTGTGCCGGGAGATCCGGCGCACCAGTCAGGTGCCGATCCTCATGCTGACCGCCCGTACCGACACCATCGACGTGGTGGTCGGCCTGGAGTGCGGGGCCGACGACTACCTGCGCAAGCCGTTCGACCTGCCCGAGCTGGTCGCCCGGGTCCGGGCCGTGCTGCGCCGGACCGTCGCCCCGGCCCCCGAGACCACCGTGGCCGCCGGGCCGCTGGAGATCGATCCGGCCCGCTTCGTGGCCCGCAAGGACGGCCGGGAGCTGACCCTCACCGCCACCGAGTTCCGGCTGCTGCTTGAGCTGGCCCGGCGCCCCGGCCAGGTGTTCACCCGGGAGCTGCTGCTCGACCGGGTCTGGGGGCACAGCTACCTCGGCGACTCCCGACTGGTCGACGTCGCCGTGCAGCGCCTGCGGGCCAAGGTGGAGGACGACCCGGGCGCGCCGACCCTGATCCGGACGGTCCGCGGGGCCGGCTACAAGCTTGCGACGGGGTGAGCGCGCCATGGTGGCCGGCAGAGTCGTACCCGGGCGGTTGCGGCGCCGGCTCGTCGTCGCGTTCGTCCTGGTCGCTGGAGTGTCCGCCGGCGCGCTGGCCGGCGGGTCCTACCTCATGCTGCGGCAGGCCCGGTTCGACGGCTCGCTGCAACGCGCGGCGGCCGACGCCCGCTACCAACTGGTGATCGCCGCCCAGTTCCTGCCGCTGACCGACGCCCGCCGCGCCGACCTGCTGACCAGCTTCGAAGAGTCCGGCCGGCACGTGCTGCTGGTCGCCGGCGACAGCCAGGCGTCCAACCCCCGGTACGCCCCCACCCCCGGCCCCGATCTGCGCGCCACGGTCGCCGCCGGGCAGCTCGGCTTCCAGCGCACCCCCGGCCGGCCACACCTGCTGGTCGTCGGCGGCCGGATCCCCGGCTCCACCGCCGAGCTGTACGTGGTGACCGTCGAGGACGACCTCGTCACCGCCCTCGACCAGCTCCGCACCGCCTCGGTGGTCGGCTGGGCGGCGGTGGTGCTGCTCGCCGCCGCGGTCGGCAACGCCCTCGCCCGCCGCACCCTGGAACCCGTCGGCCGGGCCAGCCGGGCCGCCCGGGCCGTCGCCGAGGGGCTGCTGCACACCCGGCTGCCGGTGCGCGGCCGGGACGAGTTCAGCGCCTGGGCCACCTCGTTCAACGAGATGGCCCAGGCGCTGGAAACCAAGATCGAAGCGCTCTCCCAGGCGCAGGCCCGGGAACGGCGGTTCACCGCCGACGTGGCGCACGAGCTGCGTACCCCGGTCACCGCCCTGGTGGCGGCGGCCTCGCTCCTCGCCGACCAACTGGACGCCCTGCCCGCCGACGCCCGCCGGGCCGCCGAACTGCTCGTCGCCGACGTGGTCCGGCTGCGCCGGCTCGTCGAGGAGCTGATGGAGATCTCCCGGCTGGACGCCGGGCGGGAGGTGCTCGCCACCCGCCCGGTGGACGTCGGCGCGCTGCTGCGCGGGATCGTCGCCGCCCACCAGGGCGCCGGCCGGGCCACCGTGGACGGCGAGGCGCCGCCGGTGCAGACCGACCCGCGCCGGCTCGAACGGATCCTCACCAACCTGGTGGCCAACGGGATGGAACACGGCGGCGGCGACCTGCGCGCCGAGATCCGGCACACCGGTGCCCAGCTCGTGGTCGACGTCGCCGACCGTGGCCCCGGCATCCCCGCCGCACACCTGGCGCACATCTTCGACCGGTTCTACAAGGTCGACCCGGCCCGTACGGGCCCCGGCAGCGGACTCGGCCTGGCCATCGCCCGGGAGAACGCCCGGCTGCTCGGCGGCCGGCTCGACGTGGCCAGCGAGGTCGGCCGGGGCACCCGCTTCCGCCTCACCCTTCCGCTCGACGCCGGGGGCACCCCATGCGACGCCTGATTCCGCCGCTCGCCGCGCTGCTGCTGCTCACCGCCGCCTGCGCCCCGCCGCGCACCGGCACCCTCGGGCCCGCCCCGGCCGGCCCGTCGCCCACCACCGCCGCCGCCGCCGGCCCGACCGGCACGCCCGCGCCGACCCCGCCCGCGCCACGCACCCCGACCACTGCGGCCACGACCGGCAGGCCGACCACCTCGGCGCCGACCGAACCGGACGGGACGCTGACCGTGCAGCTCTGGTTCGCCCGGGACAGGAAACTCGCGCCCACCCGGCGTGCGCTGCCGGCCACCGTGGCCACGTCCCGCCTGGCGCTCATCGAACTGGCCGCCGGCCCGTCCCCGGCCGAGACCGCCACCGGCCTGACCACCCTGGTACCGGCCGGCACGCGGGTGACCCGTATCGCCGGCGGGGTGGCGACACTGTCGCCCCCGGCCGGCTTCGACGCCGGCGGGGCGGCCACCGCGCGGCTCCGCCGGGCCCAGGTGGTCTGGACGCTCACCCAGTTCCCCACCGTGCGGCGGGTCGCCTTCGCCCCGACCGACAGCGCGACCGGACGGGACGACTACGCCGACCTGCTGCCCCCGATCGTGGTGACCGCCCCGGCGATCGGCGACCCGGTGGGCAGCCCGGTCACCGTGACCGGGACCGCCGACGTGTACGAGGCGACGGTGAGCGTCCGGGTGCTGGACGCCGCGGGCCAGGAGATCGGCACCGCGTTCACCACCGCCTCCTGCGGCTCCGGCTGTCGCGGCGGCTACCGGCTGGACGTCCGCTACCGGCGCGCGACGGCCGGACCGGGGACGATCGAGGTGTACGAGGTGTCGGCGCGCGACGGCACCCGGATCAACGTGGTCCGCATCCCGGTCGACCTGGCCGCCGGCCGGTGATGCGACGCCACAGCGGACGGCATGGTCGAGACCAAGCGGGGATTCGAACCCCGGTGCGCGGAGTTGCAGTCCGCTCCCTGGCCACTCGGGCACTTGGTCGGGTCGGTGCGGCGTGCCCCCGGCTGGACTCGAACCAGCGGCCTTCGGATTCGGAATCCGACGCGCTCTCCACTGCGCCACGGGGGCCTGGGCAATCCCGGAACCTATTGACATTCGATAGGTAGCGAGTGATAGTCGATGCATGTTCACAGCTCAACGGGCGGTGGCCCCGCTCAAAGCCTTCCTCGTGCTGCTGTTCGGGATCCTGGTCCTGTTCCAGGTCATGTCACTGCCCGGGCAGTTCGCGCACATGGCCAGGGAGAACCCGGACATGGCCTACCTGAGATGGCCGGCGACCGCGGTGACGGTGTTCTGGGTGCTCTGCGTGCAGGTGGTGATCGTGTGCACCTGGAAGCTGCTCACCCTGGTCAAGAACGACCGCATCTTCAGCGAGGCGTCGTTGGGGTGGGTCGACGCGATCGTGTGGGCCATCGCCGCCGCGTGGGTGGTGCTCGTGGGCGTGTTCCTCTACGTCGGCTTCAACGCGGACGACCCGGGCCTGCCGATCCTGCTGTTCCTGCTGGTGACCGGGGTGACCGTGCTGGGGCTGCTGATGGTGGTGATGCGGGAGCTGCTGCGGCAGGCCACCACGCTCCGGACCGACATGGAAGCGGTGATCTGATGCCCATCGTGGTCCGCATCGACGTCGAGCTGGCCAAACGCAAGATGAGCGTCGGCGAGTTCGCCGAGCGGGTCGGGCTCACCCCGGCGAACGTCGCGGTGCTGAAGAACGGCCGGGCCAAGGCCGTCCGCTTCAGCACGCTGGAGGCCATGTGCCGGGTGCTGAACTGCCAGCCCGGCGACCTGCTCGAGTGGGTCGAGGAAGAGGGAGAAAACCGATGAAGTACGTACTCGGCCTGGTCGCGGTCCTCGCCGTCGCGCTCGGCATCGCCGGCCTGGTGTACGGGGAGGCCGACGACTCGCCCGGCCTCCAGCTCCTGGCCGGCCTGCTCGTCATCGGCGCGCTCGCGATCGGCGTGCGGATCGTCCGACGCAGCCGGTAGGTGTCGCTGCGATTTGAGGATTCGAACCTCAATTCTCCGATCCAGAATCGGATGTGCTGCCTGGTTGCACCAGCTCGCATGGGATCCGCGGACCGCGGACCGTGCCCCGACCAGGATTCGAACCTGGGCTCTCCGGTTTCGTAGACCGGCGCGCTCTCCGCTGCGCCACCGCGGCGGACGACCGGCGCCCCTCCCCCTCCAGGGGCGCCGGTCGGTTCAACCCTTCACGCAGACGACCTGCTTGAGGTGGGCGACCACCTCGACCAGGTCCTCCTGCTGGGCCATCACCTGGGTGATGTCCTTGTACGCGCCGGGGATCTCGTCGACCACCCCGGCGTCCTTGCGGCACTCGACGCCGGCGGTCTGCTCGGCCAGGTCGGCGGTGCTGTACGTCCGCTTCGCCTGCCCCCGCGACATCCGCCGCCCGGCCCCGTGCGACGCCGAGCAGTACGCGTCGAGGTTGCCCTTGCCGCGCACGATGTACGACCCGGTGCCCATCGAGCCCGGGATGATGCCCAGGTCGCCCCGGCCGGCCCGGATCGCGCCCTTGCGGGTCACCAGCACCTCGACCCCGTCGTAGCTCTCCTCCGCCACGTAGTTGTGGTGGCAGGAGATCGGCTCGTCGTAGGTGACCTGCGGGAACTTGTCCCGGACCACCCCGCAGAGCAGCGCGAGCATGACGGCCCGGTTGCGGCGCGCGTACTCCTGGGCCCAGAAGAGGTCCCGGCGGTAGGCGTCCATCTCCGGGATGCCGGCGAGGAACACCGCGAGGTCCCGGTCGGGCAGGTCGACGTTGTGCGGCAGCCCGCGGGCCACCGCCATGTGCCGCTCGGCCAGTTCCTTGCCGATGTTGCGGGAGCCGGAGTGCAGCATCAGCCAGACCCGGGCGTCGTCCGGGCCACCCTGCTCCAGGCAGACCTCGATGAAGTGGTTCCCGCCGCCGAGGGTGCCCAGCTGGCGCTGGGCCCGCGTCTCCAGCTGCGCCACCTTCCGGTCGAGGGTGGCGAAGCCCCGCCAGAACGCGTCCCAGCCACCCTGCTCCAGACCGCGGATCCGGCGCGTGTCGACCGCGTCGGTGCGCATGGCGAAGCCGACCGGGATGGCCGCCTCGATCGCCGTCCGCAGCGGGGCGAGGTCGTCGGGCAGGTCGGCCGCGGTGAGCGAGGTGCGGACCGCGGACATCCCGCAGCCGATGTCGACGCCGACCGCGGCGGGCGAGACGGCCTGCCGCATGGCGATGACCGAGCCGACGGTGGCGCCCTTGCCGAAGTGCACGTCCGGCATCACGGCGACGCCCTGCACCCAGGGCAGCGCGCCGATGTTGCGCAGCTGCCGGGCCGCCTGCGCCTCGATCGTGTACGGGTCGGTCCAGACCCGGACCGGCGCCCGGGTACCGGCCAGCGGGGTGAAACCCATCGTCGTCTCCTCGGTTCAGGGGTGCTGTTCGAGCGGCTGGCCGGATTCGAACCGGCGATCTTCACCATGGCGAGGTGACGCGCTGCCTGACTGCGCTACAACCGCGTGGTGGTCGCGGGGTCGGGACCGGGCGTAGGCCGTACGGGACTCGAACCCGTAGCCTCCCGGGTGAGAACCGGGTGAGCTGCCAATTGCTCCAACGGCCCGTGCGGGGCGGCGGGTGCCGTCCGCGTGGTGTCCGGGACCGCGGAATCGAACCGCGTGTCTCTCGCGCCCAAGGCGAGCGGGTCAGCCAGCTCCCTCGTCCCGGTTGCCGGCCGGCGCTGGCGCGCCGGCCGGGCATCGTGCTCATGCCGTCCACTGTGGAGTTGAGAAGAAGCGACGTCGCCGGCCGGAGGTCGGGACGAGGAGTGCTGCGAGGTACGAGAACCCGGAGTGGGTGACGAAAAAGCCGCCCGGTCCCCGGTCACGGGGAGGGCGGCTGCGCGTGTGTGTCGCGCCGGCGCTAGTCGCGCCACCACCCCGGTTGCCCCTGCTGCCGTCGGCAGCGACCCAGGCCCGATTCGGGCAGCAGGGCACCGCCGCGCGGCGCGGGCCGCTCGGCTCGGGTGCGCTTCTGCTGCGACACGGTGTGCTCCCTGGGTGGTGGTGCCGGTTGACGTTTGCCCGTTCACGGTACGGGCGGGGCCGGGAGCGCGGCAACGGATATTCGCGAGAACGTTTCGGCCGGCCCCGAACGGCGCCCGCCCTAGCCTTGCTGTCAGCCGAAGCGGAAGGGGCACGGAATGGACTTGCGGCACCGGGTGGCGGAGCGGTTTCGGGAGGTCAACGGGGAGCACCCGATGACGGCGGCGGACGACGCGTACGTCAGCGCCCAGTTCGTGGTGCTCGACGCGCTGTGCGCGGCGTCCGGGCGGGACCCGGACGGTGTACGACGGTTGATGCTCGACCGGCGGCTGCCGCTGCCGGGCTATCTGCGGTCGGACGGCGCGGAGATGGTCCCGGCGGACCTGTTCGCGCTGGCCGAGCGGGCCGGCGGGGTGGACGCGCTGCCCGGCTGGTTCGCCAGGCATTGGGCGGACCGGGCGCGCGGCGCGACGGAGTGGGACGCCTACCTCAGCGGGCAGTACGTCTGCCTGCGCTCGGTGACGCCGGAGTCGATCCGGCGCAAGGACGAGCTGACCGCGGCGATCGGGGCGGCGCCGGCCGAGCCGGACGCCGGGTCGGCGGCCTGGCTCGACCGGCTGCACGCGCTGGTCGACGAGTTGGACGCGCTGGAGCCGGCGTTCACCGGCTACGACCGGCTCCGGTTCGGCGGCCCGACGTCCCGGGACACCTGCGTGGACGCGGTGCGGGCCCGGTATCCGCGGCGGGTCAGCGCGCCGACCGGCCGGTGACCCGGCGGGCGACGGCGAGCAGGTACTCCTTGCGGTGCAACGGGTCGTGGTCCCAGCGGGGCCGGCTCGGGGCCGGTCCGCGGACCGGTCGGTAGTGGTCGAACTCGGCCTCCATGGTGCCCTCGCCCCGGGTGAGCCCGGGCAGCCGCTGCTCCAGCGCGTGCACCCGCCCGGCCGGCACCTCCCCCTCGATCAGGTAGGACGTGCCGCGCAGGATGCTGGTACGGGTCGCCGCGCCCAGCCCGGCGAGCACGGGCAGCACCGCACCCAGCAGGTCGGCGGGCAGGTCGAGCCGGAACCGGTGCACCGGCTCGTGGACCCGGGTGCCGGCACGGGTGAGCGCGGTCATCAACACCAGCGGGGTGAGGTTCCGGAAGTCCCCGGCGGTGCTGGACATGCTCTTGTCGAACACGCCGTGGGCGTGGCTCTGCCGGGCCCAGTAGCCGCCGTGGGTGAGGGTGACCACGCAGTCGACCACCGCCCAGCCGCGCAGGCCCTGCCGCAGGGTCTCCCGGACGGTCTCCTCGACGGCCTTGAGGAAGGCCAGCGGCATCGAGCCCAGTTCGATGCCGAGCCGGAACTCGACGCCGCTGCCGAGGGGCCCGGGCTCGACGCGCAGGCCGACCGTGCCGAGGAACGGGTTGGGATCCTTGCCGATCCACTCGACGGCGGCGCCCACGCCCACCACCCGCTCCACACAGACGGTGGTGGTCTCCCGGAAGGTGACCGGGACGCCGTACTCGTCGGCGAGGGTGGCCTCGATGACCTCCTTCTGCACCTCGCCGTAGAGGGACACGGCGATCTCCTGGCGCCGGTCGTCCTGGCGCAGGTTGATCAGCGGGTCCTGCTCGGCGAGCTCGGTCAGGGCGGCGTGCAGGGCCGGGCGGTCGGCCGGGCGTAGCGGTTCGACGACGGTCTCCAGCGTGGGCGGGGCGAAGTGACGCCGCGCGGCGGGGCGGTCGGGCGGGACGCCGAGCACGTCGCCGACCCGGACGCCGGCCATCCCGTGCAGCCGGACGATCCGGCCGGCCCCGGCCGCGTCGACGGGCGTCGCGTCGCCGCCGTCGAAGACGCCGAGGGCGGTCACCCGGGCCTCCCGGCCGTCGCCGTGGCGGATCCGGTCGCGGACCCGCACGGTGCCGGCGAAGATCCGGGCGTACGCGAGCTTCTCGCCCGCCGGGCCGCGCTCGACCTTGAAGACGGTGCCGGAGAGCGGGGCCCGGTCGTCGCCCGCGGTGGCGGGGAGCAGCGCGGTGACCGCGTCGATCAGGTCGTCCACCCCGGCCCCGGTCATGGCGGAGCCGGCGAGCACCGGGTGCACCCGGGCGCGCCCGGTCTGCGCGGTGAGCGCCCGGCGCAGCCGGTCCGGGGTGACCGCCCGCTCGTCGGCCACGTACGCGGCCAGCAGCGCGTCGTCGTACGCGGTGAGCAGGTCGACCAGGCGGGCGTGGTGGCCGGGGTCGCCCGGCGGGTGCGGGACCCAGCGGGCGGCCGGGGTGCCGGCGGCGTCGACCCGGCCGAGGGCGACGACGTCGGGGGTGAGCCGCTCGGCGAGCTGGCGCAGCACCCGGTCCGGGTCGGCGCCGGCCCGGTCCACCTTGTTGACGAAGAACAGGGTGGGGATGCCGAGGCGGTGCAGGGTGCGGGCCAGCACCCGGGTCTGGGCCTGGACGCCCTCGACGGCGGAGACCACGAGCACCGCCCCGTCGAGCACGCCGAGCACACGTTCCACCTCGGCGATGAAGTCGGGGTGGCCGGGGGTGTCGATCAGGTTGACGGTGGTCCCGGCGACGGCGAAGGAGACCACGGCGGAGCGGATGGTGATGCCCCGCTGCCGCTCCAACGCCAGGGTGTCGGTGCGGGTGTTGCCGGCGTCGACGCTGCCGGGTGAGTCGATGACCCCGGCGCTGTGCAGCAGCCGTTCGGTCAGACTGGTCTTACCGGCGTCGACATGGGCGAGGATGCCGAGATTGAGGGTTTTCACGAAGCGTCATGTCCTCGGGGTAGGCGGTCAGTGCCTTCGGGTGGGACATCGACGCGGCTCGCATTCTCGGGCTCCTCCCCTCGGTGGACGTCGTGGTCGATTGCAGCAGCCGACGCGGGCGCCGGCAACCGATTAACCCGTTCGGGGTGGGGCGTTGGCTCGGCGGCGCAGCGGGTAGACGGCCCGGATGAGCCCAGACGATGCCGGGACGGTGGACGTCGACCAGCCGCTCGCGGTCGGCGTACCCGCGGCCCCGCACGACGCGAGCGGCGAGCGCGTGCCGACCCGCGACCTGTCGGGCCTGGCGCCGCCGCCGCGACCGGCCCGGCGGTGGACGCCGAAGCGGGTGGTCGCCACCCCGGCGGCGCTGGAACACCCGCACGGCCGGCGGATCGCCGAGCGGGTGGCGGCGCTCGGCATCGAGGTGGAGCGGCTGCGCGGAAACCGGGTCACCGGGCTGCGCGGGGAGACCGCGCGGGAGACGTACGCCCGGGCCAAGTCGACCCTGGCGATCGTGGTCAGCCCGCCGTCGCGGCGCCGGTTGCAGCCCATCGCGCCGAGCGCCGACTGGCGGGTGGACCTGGCCGAGGGCTGCCCGGCGCACTGCCAGTACTGCTACCTGGCCGGATCGCTCACCGGCCCGCCGGTGACGCGGGTCTACGCCGACCTGGACGACATCCTGGACGGACTCGCCGACTACGTCGGACGCGGGACGGTGACCAGTCGCCGGGTCGCGCGGGCGGGCGAGGGAACCACCTTCGAGGCGTCCTGCTACACCGATCCGCTGGCCCTGGAGCACCTGACCGGCAGCTGGCAGCGGGCGGTGCGGCACTTCGGCGGCTGGGCCGCGCCCGTGCAGCTGCGCTGGACGACCAAGTACGACGACGTGGACGGCTTCCTCGGGCTGCCGCACGCGGGCCGGACCCGGGTGCGGTTCAGCGTCAACTGCCGGCCGGTGACGACCCGGTTCGAGGGCGGCACGAGCCGGGTGGAGGACCGGGTCGCGGCGCTGCGCCGGCTGGCGCTCGACGGGTACCCGGTGGGGCTGACGATCGCCCCGATCATTCCGCTGCCGGACTGGCGGCGGCACTACGCCGAGCTGCTGGACCTGGTCGCGGTGGCGGTGGACGGGGTGCCGGCGCTCGACCTGACCGCCGAGCTGATCACGCACCGGTTCACCCCGGGCAGCAAGGAGGTGCTGCTCGGCTGGTATCCGCGTACCCGGTTGGAGATGGACGAGGCGTCGCGCAGCCGCAAGCACGGCAGATTCGGCGCGGTGAAGTACGTCTACCCGCGGGAGACCATGGCGGAGCTGCGGTCCTGGTTCGACCGTGAGCTGGCCGCGCGGTTGCCGGCCTGCCGGGTGCTCTACTGGACCTGAACCACCGGGGCCGGGTGGCGCTTCATCTCCTCCATGAAGGGGTAACGCGCGGTCAGCTCGGCGAGCGTGCAGCCGGCCCGCCAGGCGGCGGCCACCTGGGCGACCTGGAGCAGGTCGGTGGCGTCGCCGCGGGCCTGGACCTCGCCGTCGACCCGCAGGTCGATCATGAAGTAGCGGGCCTGGGCGCCGAGGCTGACGCAGACGACGCCCCGGTCGGAGGCCGCCTCGGCGCAGGTGAACCGGCTGCGCCCCTGCTCGGGCGCGGTCACCCGGCCGATGTCGAGCTGGTGCCGGGCCGCGGTCTGCACGAGTGCGGGAGCCAGGCCGCCCGGCTCGACCAGGTCCGGGTAGAGGCGCACACCCAGTGCCGTCGACACGTCGCTCATGACTGACTCCCACTTCCTTGTGACAGAGACCAGCAGCACGCAGGTTACGGGTGTGTTTCCGGCGCGCCTGATCATCCTGTCCCCCCTGGACGCCCGACGGCAATAGGAAGCGTCGATTCGACCACCATCGGGGCCGCATCCCGGGCCGGGTACGCTCCCGCCCATGGCCCGGATCCGCTGTGACTTCTTCTCCGCGGCGCTCGGTATGGGCACGTCGATGACGGTGCTGCTGCCCGACCACGGCTCGGCCGGGATCGGCATGGCCGGCGGGACCACCGCCGGGGACCCGCCGGTGCTCTACCTGCTGCACGGCCTGACCGACGACGACACGATCTGGACCCGGCGCACCGCGATCGAGCGGTACGTCGCCCCGCTGGGCCTCGCCGTGGTGATGCCGCAGGTGCAGCGGAGCTTCTACTGCGACGAGGCGCACGGCAACCGCTACTGGACCTTCCTCAGCGAGGAACTGCCCGAGGTGTGCCGGTCCTTCTTCCGGCTCTCCGACCAGCGTGCGGACACCTTCGTGGCCGGCCTGTCCATGGGCGGTTACGGCGCGGTCAAGTGGGCGCTGCGCCGGCCCGACCGGTTCGCCGCGGCGGCCAGCCTCTCCGGCGTCCTGGACGTCTCCCGGCGACGCCACCACCCGACGCGCCCCATGGACCCCGCCGTCTGGCACACCGTCTGGGGTGACCGGGACGTACCGGGTCCGGACGACGACACGGTGGCGCTGCTGGAGCGCGCCGGCGACGACCTGCCGGCGCTCTACGTCGCCTGCGGCACCGAGGACTTCCTCTACGAGGACAACACCCGCTTCGTCGACACGGCACGCCGTCGAGGGCTGCCGGTCACCGTGGACTTCTCCCCGGGCGACCACGACTGGGCGTACTGGGACGCGAAGATCCAGGACGTGCTGGCCTGGCTGCCGCTGCGCCGCGACGGCTGACCCGGCAGGCGCCGCACCTCCCAGGCGACCGGTCAGACGCCGACGGTGCCGTCGATGGCCTCGCGGAGGAAGTCGGCGTGACCGTTGTGCCGGGCGTACTCGTGCATCATGTGCAGCATCACCAGGCGCAGCGAGACGTCCTCGCCCCACCGGGCCTGGTGGCCCGTCACGTCGAGCGACTCGGCCTCGCGCTCGATGCGGCGGGCGTGCTCGACCTCCCGCTGCCACGCCTCGAACGCCTCCGACCGGCTCGACGCGCTCGCGTCGTACGCCTCCTGGAAGTCCCCGGTGGCCGACCAGAGCAGCGGAATGTCCTCGGCGTTGATCACCCGGCGGAACCAGGTGCGCTCGACCTCGGCCATGTGCCGCACCAGGCCGAGCAGGGACAGCGTCGATGGCGGCGAAGACTGCCGCCGCAGCTCCTCGTCGGTCAGCCCCTCGCATTTCAGGGCCAGGGTGGCGCGGTGGAAGTCGAGGAACGCCCGCAGCGTCTCCCGCTCCCCGGCCAGCAGCGGCGGGCCGATCCGTTCGGTCTCCACGAGGGTCCCTCCCCGCAGGCCGGTCGGCCCGCTCGTGGTTGCTTGGCAGTGCTCCCCGGGGAGCCTAGTCTCAGCGGATCGATCCGCCTCCGAAGGGATCATGATGCACCCCCACTTCCGACGTTCCGCGCTGGTCGCCTCGGCGGTCACCGCGGCGCTGGCGGCCGGCGGCACCACCGTCCAGGCCGCCGGCGACCCCTACGACCACACCGCCACCGCGACGGTCTTCGCGCCGAACCCCGTCCAGCAACTGGGCGACCAGTCGCTGACCGACGCCAAGGACGCCGACCAGCCGGCGCTGGCCGGGGCGTACCGGTCGGTGACGCTGACCAACCTGGACGGCTCCGGCACCCTCACCGGCAAATACGTGGTGGTCAAGAGCAAGACCGGCACCCCGGCCCGCACGGTCGACGGCGCGTACCCGGCCTGGCACCGGGACGCCGACCAGTTCGAGCAGGTGATGGGCTACCACTGGGTGAACACGGCCCAGGCGTACCTGCAGTCGCTCGGCTTCGGCAGCACGCTGCGGCCGGTCAACCAGCGGCAGATCGAGCTGCGCATCGACCAGTACGGCGGCGACAACTCGTTCTTCCGCGAGGACAAGGCGAACATCACCCTCGGCAAGGGCGGCGTGGACGACGGCGAGGACGCCGAGGTGATCGTCCACGAGTACGGCCACTCGGTGCAGGACGGGCAGGTGCCCGGCTTCGGCACCACGCTGGAGTCCGGCGCGATCGGCGAGGCGTTCGGCGACTACCTGGCGGTCGCGGTGACCAGCTGGGCCACCGGCGTGCCGACGAGCACCCCGGAGGCCTGCGTGGCCGACTGGGACTCGGTCTCCTACACCCGCACCGCCCCGCACTGCCTGCGCCGCCTCGACGGCACCAAGGTCTACCCTGCCGACCTGGTGGGCGAGGTGCACGCCGACGGCGAGATCTGGTCCCGCGCGCTGTGGGACATCCGTGCCGCGCTCGGCGACCGCCGGGCCACCACGGCGATCGTGGAGGCGCAGTTCGCCTTCACCCCGGACGTCACCTTCCGGGACGCGGCGCTGGCCACCGTGGCCGCCGCGCAGCGCCTTCACGGCACCCAGGCCGCGACCGCGACCCGGGCCGCCTTCGTCGCCCGCGGCATCCTCTGACCGCCGCGGTGGGCGCCGCTCCCCGCCGGGGCGGCGCTCACCGCGGCGAGGACCGGGCCATCGGAAGGTCCACCTACGTCCGCCGGCGGCAGCAGCAGGTTGGCCGTCTCGAGCGGGGCGGGACCGGCCGACCGAATCGAAGGAGACACGGGTGAGCGGGGACGACGAGCCGAGGGTGACCATCACCGCGATCGCGCGGGAGGCCGGTGTCTCGGTGCCGACCGTGTCCCGGGTGCTCAACGGGCGCTCCGATGTCGCCCCGGGCACCCGGGAACGGGTCGAGGAACTGCTGCGCCACCATGGCTACCGACGCCGGGGCAGCCGCGCGGTGCGCCGGGCGGACCTGGTCGACCTGGTCTTCAACGACCTCGACAGCCCGTGGGCTGTGGAGATCATCCGGGGCGTGGAGGACGTCGGCCACTCCGCCGGGGTGGGCACCGTCGTCTCGGCGATCCACCGCGAGTCCACCTCGACCCGGCAGTGGCTGCAGAACCTGCGCGCCCGTGCTTCGGATGGGGTCATCGTGGTGACGTCGCACCTGACCCCGCCGGTGCACGCCCAGCTGCGCCGGCTCAACGTGCCGGTCGTGGTGGTCGACCCGGCCGCCGGGGTGCCGGGCACGGACGTGCCGGCGATCGGGGCGACCAACTGGTCGGGCGGCCTGACCGCGACCGAGCACCTGCTGGAGCTGGGCCACCGCCGGATCGGTTTCGTGGCCGGCCCCACGCACCTGCTGTGCAGCCGAGCTCGGCTGGACGGCTACCGGGCCGCGCTGGAGGCGGCCGGCGTACCGCTGGACGACCGGCTGGTGCAGCCCGGCGACTTCTACCACGCCTCCGGCTTCACCGCCGGCAGCAACCTGCTCGACCTCGACGACCCGCCCACCGCGATCTTCGCGGCCAGCGACCAGATGGCCTTCGGGGTCTACGAGGCCGTCCGCCGGCGCGGGCTGCGGGTCGCCGACGAGGTGAGCATCGTGGGCTTCGACGACCTGCCGGAGGCCCGGTGGGCGTCGCCGCCGCTGACCACGGTGCGCCAGCCGCTGGTGGAGATGGGCCGGCTCGCCGCCCGCACGGTGCTGCGCCTGGCCCAGGGCGAGGAGATCGAGTCGCCGCGCGTGGAGCTGGCCACCGAACTGGTGGTGCGGGACAGCACCGCCCGCCCCGCCGGCCGGTAGGGCGAGGCTCTTTCAGTCGTCCTCCGGCATCTTCGCTCCCGGCACGGCCGCCCTGGGCGGCATCGCGGCGAGGGCGGCGGCGTGCCGGCGGCGCCGGCCCAGCAGCACCGCTCCGCCGGCCACCAGCACCACCCCGACCGCCACCGAGGGGCCGGTGCCCGGCCACGCGCCGGTGGCCGCAGAGCCGGCGCCCCCCAGCCCCGCGCCCCCGGCGAGGGCCGACGCCGCCCCGGTCGGCGCCGCGGCGACCCGGTCCAGTTCGCCGGGGCGGACCAGCCGGCCGACCGCCGCGTCCCGCGGCAGGCCGAAGCCCCAGTCGAGCAGGGCGGCGCCCTGCTGCCAGCCGCGCTGCGTGGGGATCTCCGCGCCGAGCAGGGTCACCACCAGCCGCTGGCCGCCGCGCTCGGCCGCGCCGACGTACGTGTGCCGGGCCAGGTCCGTGAAGCCGGTCTTGCCGCCGATCGCGCCCGGATAGTGGTCGAGCAGCATGTTGTCGTTCTGAATCTGGAACGCCTTCTCGCGCAGCGCCGGCTGGGCGGGCACCTCCGCGGTCCGGGTGGCCGTGTACCGCCGGAACGCCGGGTCGGCGAAGCACGCCCGGGCGATCAACGCCAGGTCGTACGCGCTGGTGAACTGGCCCGGACCGTCCAGGCCGGACGGCGTGAACGCGTGGGTCTGCCGCGCGCCGAGCCGCCGGGCCTCCTCGTTCATCGCGCGGATGCCCCCGGCCGTCCCGTCCGGACCGCCGCCCAGCCGGGCCAGGGCGTTGGCCGCCTCGTTGCCGGACTTCAGCAGCAGGCCCAGCCAGATCGTCTCGATCCGGTACCGCCCGCCCGCGGCCAGCCCCACCGCCGAGCTGCCCGGCTCGATGGCCAGGTCCTCGTCGGTCACGGTGACCTCGCGGTCCGGGTCCAGCCTCGGCAGCATGGTGGCGGCCAGCAGCAGCTTCTGCACGCTGGCCGGTACGCCGTACTCGTGCGGGCCGCAGCCGCCGAGCACCGCGCCGCTGTCCAGGTCGGCGACCACCCAGGAGGTCGCGGTCACCGCCGGCGGAGCGGGCGCGACCGGCGGCAGGACCAGGCCGGCGGTGGCCAGGGCGGCGCCGCCGACGGCCCGTGCGGCCGGGTCGGCCGCGGGCGGCGGCTTCGGGGGCCGGATCGCCGGGGCGGGCACGTTCGGGCAGGGCGGCGCCCCGGCGGGCAGCCGGCCGACCCGGACGGCCGGCCCGCCGGTCCGGGCGCCCGCCACAGCGGGCGCGGGCAGTATCGATGCCGGCACGAGCAGGGCGGCGGCGAGTGCCACCGACGGTCCCCAGGTCCTCATGAACCGGGACGGTAGCCACGCCGACCCGATCGGGTCGCCTGCTCGCCCATTCGCGTCCGACGACCCGCCCGCGGCGGTAGGCTGCCCGGCCCGCCCGCTGGCGCGGCGGTGCCGCCGAGTGCGGCCTCGACCGCAAGCGGGTGGCCGGCGGCGTGCCGCGGCGGCTCTCACGGGACGCGGCCGGTGGACTGGAGCAGCGCGGCGACCACGGCCACCGCGTCGCCGACCGCGTCCAGCAGCCGCCAGCGGCCAGGCTCGTCGGGTCCGGCGGTCGCGGACCGGCTCGCCGCCTCCGCTACCAGCCGCGTCGGGTCGACGCACCGCTCCCGGTGACGGCCCGCCGGGTCGGTTCGGGGCGTGCAGTGGATGTCCACGCCCGGGGTGGGGCGGGTTACGAGGTCGGCGCCGGAGGAGATGACCGGGACGCACAGCCGGCCCTGCTGGCGCAGCGGCCCCAGCAACTGGTCGGCGATCGGGGAGGTCGTCACGACCGCCCGGGCGTCCGGCGGGATCGACCGGCGGACCCGGCGCCGGACCGGGCGCAGCAGCAACCGGAGCACGGCCGTGGACACCCGGAACCGGCTGGTCAGGAGCAGGCAACGCCAGGGCACCCGGGGCAGCAGCTCCGGGAGGCTCAGCCGGTCCACCGCGTAGCCCAGGCCGCGCAGCCGCCGGGTCAGCTCGGCGGCGTCCCGGTCGGGTCCGGCGCCCGGTCCCGCGGAGACCACCACGATCCGCCCCGCGTGCTCCATGCGCGGCGGATACCCGTGGTCACCGCGTCCACGCGCCGGTCGGTCAGACCGCGCCGCGCCGCACGAGCAGCCGTAACGCCACGTAGCCGGGCAGCACCGGCAGCCAGAACGTGGCCAGCCGGTAGACGAGCACCCCGGCCACCGCGGTCTCGGTCGGGACGCCGTAGAGCAGCAGGCCGGAGACCAGGGCCGCCTCGGTGGCGCCGAGCCCGCCGGGGGTCGGCGCGGCGGTGGCCACCCCCTCCCCCACCACGCACACCAGCACCACCGGCGCGAGCAGCGCCGGCGCGGCGGACAGCCCGACGGCGAGCAGGGCCAGCCAGAGCGCGGCACCGTAGGCCAGGGTCAGCGCCACGCTCACGGTCAGCAGCGGCACGATCCGGCCGCCCTGGGCCAGCGCGCGCAGGGCGTCCGTGGCCTGGTGCCGGGCCGTCCCGAGCCGGGCTCGCCACCGCGGTACGGCGAACGCAACGGCGACGGCCAGCAGCACGGCGAGCACGGTGAGCAGCACGGCCAGTCCTCGCCCGGCGGCGGCGTCGGCCAGGTGCCGGCGGGTCCCCCGGGTGAACGGCAGCAG
Source organism: Micromonospora sp. NPDC023966 (assembly GCF_040639095.1). Classification (NCBI taxonomy): domain Bacteria; kingdom Bacillati; phylum Actinomycetota; class Actinomycetes; order Micromonosporales; family Micromonosporaceae; genus Micromonospora; species Micromonospora sp. NPDC023966. Next base: position 69,226 of record NZ_JBEZZJ010000015.1, read on the forward strand.
GACGGGCAGCAGCAGGGCGACGGCCAGCACACCGGCGACCCGGTTCACGGCGACCGCGGTGGCCGCGGCCGGCACGGTAAGTCCCTGGCGGTGCAGGTAGCGAAGGCTCAGCGCCACGCCGCCGAGCGCACCGGGCGCGAGCCGGTTGACGAAGGCGGCGGCCACCTGGACGGCGACCGTGCGGCCGAGCGGCACCGGGGTGGCGACGGCGAGCCGCAGCGCGAGCGCGCTGAACAGGTAGGTGGCGGCCGCGGCGAGCAGCGAGCCGGTCACCGCGAGCGGGTCGGCGTGCCGCAGGGCGTGCAGCGCGGCGCGTACCTGGCCGAGCTGGGGCAGCAGGAAGTGCACCAGCAGGCCGAGCATGACCAGCAGGAAGACGTCCCGCCAGGTGATCCGCACGGCGTGGGCCGGGCGGCCGGACGGTGGGTGCCTCCGGCGCATCGCCGGAGTCAGCGGGCGGTTTCCGGGCGGCCGTCCACCGCGGCGGGCGTGCCCGGCGTGGTTGCGTCGGCTGGCCGGCTGTCCCGCATGATCCGACCATAGGGGGACCGGCCGCCGAGGCGGGCGGCATCGCCGCCGATCCGCCCGACCGGTACGCGGCCGGCGCCGGTCAGGCGCGGCGGCGACCGACCCGGCGGCGCCGACCACGGCGGGCGACCAGCGCCGCCACCAGCCCGCCCACGGTGAGGGCGAGCAGGCCGGCGGCGGGTGCGATGACCTGCCAGTCGCCGTCGGCCATCCGACGCAGCGCGGTCCCGGCCGGCCCCCGCCACTGCGGCGGCGGGGTCGGGCGGGCCGCTGCCGGGGAGGAGCTGGTGTCAGCCTGCTCGGCGTCCAGTTCGCCGGGGCCGACCAGCCGGCCGACCGACGCGTCCCGGGGCATCGCGAAGCCCCAGTCGAGCAGTTGGGCGCCCTGCTGCCAGCCGCGTACTGGGCGGGCCTCGGCGCCGAGCAGGGTGACCACGAGCCGCCGGCCGCCGCGCTGGGCGGCGCCGACGTAGCTGTGCCGGGCCAGCTCGGTGAAGCCGGTCTTGCCGCCGAGGGCACCCGGATAGCGGTAGATCAGCTGGTTCTCGTTCTGGATCTGGAAGCCGCCGGCCTTGAGCGCGGGCTGGGCGGGGATCTGGGCCCGCTCGGTCAGCGCGTAGCGGCGGAACCGCTCGTCGGCGAAGCACGCCCGGGCGATCAGCGCCAGGTCGTACGCGCTGGTGAACTGGCCGGGGCCGTCCAGCCCGGACGGGGTCACCGCGTGGGTCTGGCGGGCGCCCAGCCGGTGCGCCTCGGCGTTCATCTCGGCGACGCCGGCGCCCGCGCTGCCAGCGCCGAGCCGGGCCAGCATGTTCGCCGCGTCGTTGCCCGACTGGAGCAGCAGCCCCAGCCAGAGCGTCTCCACCGCGTAACGCCCGCCGACGAGCAGGCCGACGGCCGAGCTGCCCCGCTCGATGTCCAGGTCGGCCCGGGTCGCGGTGGCCACCTGCTTCGGGTCGAGCCGGTTCAGCATGGTGGCGGCCAGCAGGAGCTTCTGGGTGCTCGCCGGGGTGGCGTACTCGTGCGGGCCGCAGGCGCCGAGCACGGCGCCGCTGTCCAGGTCGGCGACCAGCCAGGTGGTGGCCGTGAGCGCCGGGGGCGGCGGGCTGCCGGGCGGCGTCACCAGGCCCGACGTGGCCAGCGCGTCCCCGCCGATGGCCTGCTGTTCCGGCACCGGCGGGGGCGGGGTGGGACGGGGCGGCCGGGTCACCTTCGGCGCCGGCAGTCGCGGGCAGGGCACCGCCGCCCCGGCGGCGGCGGTCACCGGCGGCGCGGCGTCCGCCGGGGCCGGCGCCCCGGTGACGAGCAGGGCGACGACGGTGGTGGCGGCCAGGACCCGGGCTCTCATGGAGAGGCACCCTACCCAGACCCGTTCCGGGCGCGGCGCAGACACCGGCGTTGCCGCACGCGTGAAGGTGCCCGCCGGACCTGGTCCGGCGGGCACCTTCACGATCGGTCCGGGACCTGCCCGGGGTGCCTCAGGTCAGCGGGAGCCGATCCCGAAGCGATCGCGCCGACGCCAGGCCAGGGAGAGCAGCACGAGCACCGCGCCCGCACCGGCCAGGCCGCCGCCGAGCTTCACCGGCGTGCTGAGGCTGTCGCCGGTCACCGGCAGGTTGCCGCTGCCGTGCGGCGGCCGGTGCGGCCGCGCCGGGTAGACGATGCCCGTGGCGCTGTCCGACAGAGTCCCCCGGGTGGCGGTCTCCTGGGTGGCGGTGAAGCGGTACCGCCCGGTCCGGGTGGGCTTGTAGGTGACGGTGAAGTCGCCGTTCTCGTCCGCCGTCACGGTGAACGCGGTCGGCGCCGGCTGCGGCTGCTGGTAGGCCACCGCACTCATCGCGACGGCGCTGCCGTCGCTGCGGCGGGCCGTCCCCTGGGCGGGTGCCGCGTTGGGGAGGCCGCTGATCGCCACACTGATGGTGACCGCGCCGGGCGCGAAGCCCGTGCCGGTCAGGGTGAAGGTTTGGCCGAGGAAGATGGCGGTCGGCTGGACGGTCAGCGACACTTCTTCCGCCGGCGGGTACACGGGCGGCTGCGGCTGTGCCGCGCCGGCCGCCGTCGGCATGGCCGCCACGGCCAGGCCGACCGTGAGTGCCATGAAGATGCGGGATAGCCGCATGATGGATTCCCTCCTACTGATCACAGCTTGGTGCGGAAACAACTTGGGTGGTCCATGGGGTGACGGTGGGTGTGAGCACCAGCTCGGCCGTGCCGGCGCTCGTCTTGCCGGTGAGCAGGGTGACGTCGAGGGTCCGGGTACGACCCGGCTTGACCTCCACGTTCACCACGGTCACCTGGCGACTACCGGCGGTCGCGCTGCCCATCCGGGCGTCCCGGCCGTCGAGCCGCCCGCCGAGCACCGCCCCTCCGGTCGGCGTGTACACCGACACGAAGGTGCGGGCGGTGTACGGATCGCCGGAGAGCGCGAGGCCGGTGACCGACTTGGTCAGGCCCGACTTCGGGGCGGTGGAGTGGACCGTGACCCGGAGCCGCAGCTCCCGGCGCCCGTCCGGCTGGCAGTCGCCGACCGTCACGGTTGCCGAGAACCTCAGGTAGTAGCCGAGCTTCGCGCCGCTGCCGTCGTTGAGGAACACGCCGACGGTGGGCACGGTGTCCTTCTCGCGGAGCTTCCCGGCCAACCGGCTGTCGCCGAGGACGCGCTGCTCTGCGGGGTGGACACTCCAGAACAATATCCGACGTTCTGCAATAGAACGGTTGAAAACGGTCAAAAGAGCCCTTGGATTCACCGCCTTGGTGAAGAGCGCGTCGAACACGGCGGACGCGGCCTGCGCGAAATAGGTGTCCTGCTCCCGGGTGTCGAGCGTCCGGTAGGCGTCGCTGAGCAGAGTCCGGACCACCGTGCTGCCGGCCAGACTCGGCCGGTCCGGCACGGTGACCGGCCCGATCACGCCGAGCAGGTACGACAGCACCAGCGGATCCACCGCGAGCACCCCGTCCACCGCCGTGCCGGTGCGGCGGCGGACCATCTCCCGGTAGAGCGCCGCCGCGGTCGGGAAGTCCGGGCTGAGGTTGACATCCGCCGGGTACGTCCCGGGCAGGTCGTTCCAGAGCCGCCGCACCTCCTGGCTCACCGGCAGCGGCGGGGTGAACAGCCCCAGGCTGCTCGCGCTGTTCTGGCCGGACATCCGGATCCGGCCGTTCTCGGCCCGCAGCACCGCGTGCGCGCCGAACATCCCCCCGGTGGCGCGCAACTCGGCCGGGTTCTGGGAGACGAGCAGGTAGCTGCGGGGGCCGTCGGCGCCGAGCAGCGCCGGCAGCAGCCGGGCGCCCTGGTCCGCCGCGGCGGTGAGCTCGCCCAGCCGGTCCAGTTCGGTCCGCAACCCGGCGACCGCGTCCCGGACCTGTTCGACGAGGTCGTCGGTCGACACGGCGCGCAACCGGGCACCGGTGTCCCGCACCGCGCGGTCGGCGGCGGAGACCTCGGCCGAGACGGCGCGCAGCCGGCCCAGGTCGAGCCGCCCCTCCTTCGGCACCAGCGAGGCGAGGTCGACCCGGAGCAGGGTGGGGAAGGCCAGGCGGGCCAGGTCGTCCACGGCCACCGCGATCTGGCGTACGGCGGCCAGGTCGTCGCCCGCGTACGGGGCCTGCTGGCCGAGCCACCAGCCCAGGTCGCCGGTGGCGCTCCGGGCGGCGGCGGCCTGCTCCTGGAGCGCCGCGAGGGTGCGCTGGGCGCGGGCGGCGTCGCCGCCGACCACCTGGGTGCTGAGCTCCTGGGCCAGCCCGGCCGCGTTGAGCAGGTGCGCCCGGGCCTGCCAGCCCCGGAACCCGACCCAGCCGCCGGTGGCCAGCAGCACCGAGACGACGACCAGCCCGACAAGCAGGAACCGGCGTACCCGGGCCCGGCTCCGACGCCGGGAACGCCGCCGCCGGCGGGACAGCCCACCGCTTTCCGTCACACCACTCTCCCCAGGCTCGAAACCGGACACCAATGACGTTTGATCGCTTTCTAGCACGAATTTCCACGCATTCGTGGCGCAATCAGGGACTTTGGTGCCATATGTCGGTTTCGTGAGGTTCGCTCCGGTCAGCGACGGGCGTCGCTCCGGTCAGCGGCGGGCGTCTGCGGCGCGCGTCGAGACCTCGTGCAGCAGCCGCTCGATCCGGTCGACGCCGGCCCGCAGCGACATCTCCCGCAGGTAGGCGTCCCGCCCCCGGCGACCCATGTCCATCCGGGCCGGCGGCGGGATCGCCGAGGCGAGCCAGAACCGGTCCGCCAGCGCGGCCCAGTCCTCGGGCGGGCAGGACAGCCCGGCCCGGGCCCGTTCCACCAGGGCCACCGTGTCGCCGCCGGCCGAGGCGACCACCGGAGCGGCGCAGGAGAGCGCGGCCTGGAGCTTGCCGGGCACCATGCCGCGCAGCTCCGGCAGGTCACGCAGCATGACGAGCTGGTAGTCGGCCGCCGCGTACAGCTCGGGCATGTCCAACGGGGACCGTCGGTCGACGAACCGGACGTTGTCGGCCTGGAGTTCGGCGGCGAGCCCCCGCACGCGCCGCTCCTCGGCTCCGGAGCCGACCAGGACCAGGTCCATCCGGTCGTCGAGCGCGGCCGCCGCGCGCACCGCGGTCTCCAGCCCCTGCCGTACGCCGATCGTGCCGGCGTGCATCACCACGCAGCGGTCGTCCCGGCGGATCAGCCGCCGGGCCGCCCGGCTGGGCTCGGTCGGGCGGAAGATTCGCTCGTCGGTCCAGTTGAGCACCACCCGGACCCGCTCCGGGTCGGCGCCCCCGGCGACCACCAGGTCGCGCATGGACGGTGCGGTGACCGCGACGGCTCCCGCCTCCTGGTAGACCCGGCGCAGGGTGGCGTCCAGCCGGCCCGACCACCGGCGGGTCTCCCCCGCTCGGGACGGCTCCTCCTCCGGCCAGACGTCCTGCACGTGCAGCACGGTCGGCACCCGGCCGAGCAGCCGCACCAGGCCGGCCGCGGCGAAGGTGACCGCCGGGAGCTGGAAGACGTACAGGGCGTCGACGTCGCCGAGGTAGCGCCGGCCGGTCAGCGCCACACTGCCGGCGAAGGAGAGCCAGCTGGCCATCCGCGCCCCGGCGGAGCCGTCGCCGCCGGCGTACCGGGGCACCCGGCGGACGGTCAGCCGCTCGCTGTGCGTCTGGTGCCGCCAGCGCTGCCGCCAGCCCGGATAGACGTGCCCGCCGGGATAGTCGGGGAAGCCGGTGAGCACCCGGACCTCGTGGCCGCGGGCGGCCAGCTCCTCGGCCAGGCTGCCCGGGATGAACGCGGGCTCCGGCGGGAAGTGGTACGACAGGATGCCGATCTTCATGGCCGCGCTCCCGGCGCGGCTTCCCGGCGCGCGGGCCCCGGCACCCCGTACGATGCCGACATCCCCTCTGCGTCCGGCCGCGATCGCCGGAACATCGCCGTCGCGGCGCCGTGTCCCGCGACCATGCCGACGAGAGGGGTGCAGATGGTCGACGGGGTGCTCTTCGTCTGCCACGCCAACATGTGCCGGTCACCGATGGCGGAGTTCATCGCCCGGCGGCTGCTCCGCGACCTGCCGGTCACGGTGACCAGCGCGGGCACCGACGCCCTCGACGGGGCGGCCATGCACCCGTACGCGGTCGAGGTGGCCGCCGGGACCGGGGCGGACCCGGCCGCGTTCCGCACTCGCCGGCTCCGCCCGGAGCACCTGACCCGGGCCACCCTGGTGCTGACCGCGACCCGGCGGCAGCGCTCGGTCTGCACGGCACTCGCCCCGGCGGCGCTGCCCCGGACCTTCACGCTCCGCCAGTTCGCCCGGCTGGCCGCCGCGGCCGCCACGGCCGAGCCGGCCGAGGTGACCGAGGTGGCCGAGCCCGCCGCCCCGCCCGAGCGCACCCCGCTGCGGGCCGCCGTGGCGGCGGCCGCCCGCGCCCGGGGGCGGCTGCAACCCGCCACCCCCGACGCGGACGACCTCCGCGACCCGATCGGCGGCTCGCCGGCCGACTTCCGGCGCTGTGCCGAGGAGATCGAGCGGTCCATCCGACCGGTGCTCGCGCTCATCGGGACAGCCGGCTGAGTTCCTGGGTGTGGTCGCCCACGGCGGCCTGCTCCCCGCGCCGGGCCGCCCCGGCCCGGTCGGTGGGGACGGACGGCGCCGCGGCCGGCACGACCACCTTGTACGCCTCGTACTGGTAGGCGTCCGCCTTGGCCACCTTGGCCATGTTCAGCACGCAGCCGAGCAGCCGCACCGAGACCGAGTGCAGCGACTGGGCCGCCGCGGCCACCTGGCTGCGCGAGGTCCGGCCCTGCTGGGTGACCAGCAGCGCCCCGTCGGCCTGCACGGCCACCACCACGCCGTCGGTGACGGCGAGCAGCGGAGCGGTGTCGATGATGACGATGTCCGCCGACTCGCGCAGCGCCACGAGCAGGTCCGCCATCGCCTTGGAGCCGAGCAGCTCGCTGGGGTTGGGCGGGGTGGCGCCGCTGGGCAGCACCAGCAGCGACTTGTCGCCCCACCGCTGCACCACGTCGCCGACCTGGACGTCGCCGACGAGCACGTCGGTGAGCCCCACCCCGCCGTCAAGACCGAGGTAGTCGGCGATCTTGGGACGGCGCAGGTCGGCGTCGATGAGCAGCACCCGCCAGCCCGCCTCGGCCAACGCGATGGCCGTGTTGCAGGCCATGGTGGTCTTCCCCTCGCCCTGCAGGGCGCTGGTGACCGCGATGACCCGGGCCGGCTCGTGCACGTCGACGAAGCGCAGGTTGGTGCGGAGCTTGCGGACCGCCTCGGCGCGCCGCGAGTTGGCCGCCTCGCCGACGATCAGCGGGGCCGCCTTGGCGCCGGACTCGAACGGAATCTCGCCCAGCAGCGGGCTGCCGGTCACCCGCTGGAGCGCGGCGGCGTCCCGCATCCGGACGTCGGCCAGCCCGCGCAGGACGGCCAGTCCGGCGCCGAGCAGCAGCCCCAGGAGGCCGCCGATGACCAGGTTCCGCACGGGCTGCGGTGAGACCGGGCTGGACGTCACCCGGGGACCGCTGACCACCTCGAGCTTGATCGGCGGCGCCTTGCCGTCCGGCGGGGTCTCCACCTTCTGCACCAGCTCGATGAACTTGGCCGAGAGCGTCTCGGTGGTCTTCAGCGCCCGGGTCTGGTCGGTGTCGGTGATGGTGGCCTTGAGCAGCACCGTGCCGGCCTCGGTGGAGGTGACGATCCGGCGCTGCACCTGGTCGGCGGTGAGCCCGAGCGGGGCCTCGGCGACCACGCTCTGCGCCAGCCGGTCGCTGGTGAGCAGGTCACCGTAGGACTTCACCCGCTGCTGGAGGAAGAGGCCGCCCTGGTAGGCGTCGGTGACGCCCTGGCTCGGCGTGGTGACGAAGAAGGTCACCGAGGCCTCGTAACGGGGCGCCGTGCGGACCGTCACGAGAGCGGCGGTGCCCAGGGCGATCATCACCGTGACCAGCACGATCCACCAGTGGCGTCGGACCAGGCGCAGGTAGCTGAGAACGTCCATCACGCTCCCCCTCGCGACGCGCCGGTCTGCCGATGAAACTGCACGAAAGCCCCCTAATAACCCAGTACGCGTGCCAGGATCGAAACGCCTATACCTCACGGTAAGCGACTCGATGAATGTAAACGATCAGAACCGCACAGACGGTCTAAATCCTCCCATTTAGAGAGCACTCACCGAGGCAACCCGTGGATCGTCGGGCCACCCGGAGTGGCCGCCTTCTTCCTGTTAACGCTGGACACGGCCGCGTGGTGCGGCGGATTTCCGGCGAGTCGCGGGCGGGCCGGCGGCCGGATAGGGTCGGAACCGGTGTGCCGGGAAGCCTGGTCGGCGATCGCTTCGCCGACCCCGCTCCCGGAACGGACGCCGCATGACCGAACGCACCACCCCGCCCTCCTCCCGCCTGCTGTCCCGCCGGTCCTGGCCGGAGGCCCGCTTCCTGGCCGACGTGCTGCGCACGGAGACCGTCGGCGGCGGCCTGCTCCTGCTCGGCGCGGTGATCGCGATGGTCTGGGCCAACTCCCCCTGGCGCGCCGCGTACGCCGAACTTGGTGACTGGGTGCCGTGGCCGGGCGGCGCCGGGCTGCACCTGGACCTCAACCTCGCCACCTGGGCCGCCGACGGCATGCTGGCGATCTTCTTCTTCGTGGTCGGCTTGGAGCTCAAGCGGGAGTTCGTGGCCGGTGACCTGCGCGACCCGCGCCGTGCGGCGCTGCCGGTGGTGGCCGCCATGGGCGGCATGGTCGTGCCGGCGCTGGTCTACCTGACGGTGACGCTCAGCGCCGGCGGGGTGGGGCTGCGCGGCTGGGCGATCCCCACCGCCACCGACATCGCCTTCGCGCTCGCCGTCCTCGCCGTGGTCAGCTCGCACCTGCCGCAGGGCCTGCGCGCCTTCCTGCTCACCCTCGCGGTGGTCGACGACCTCTTCGCGATCGTCATCATCGCGGTCTTCTACACCGCCGACCTCCACCCGCTGCCGCTGATCGCCGCGCTGCTACCGATCGCCGCCTTCGGGCTGCTGGTGCGGCGCCGCCACACCTGGTGGTGGGCGCTGCTCCCGCTCGCCGTGACCGCCTGGGCGCTGGTGCACGCCTCCGGCGTGCACTCCACGGTGGCCGGGGTACTGCTCGGCTTCACCGTGCCCGTGCTCGCCCCCCGGGGCGGCGGGCCGGGGCTGGCCGAGCGGCTGGAGCACCGGTGGCGCCCGATCTCGGCGGGCCTCGCGGTGCCGATCTTCGCGTTCTTCGCCGCCGGGGTGACCCTGGTCGACGTCGACCTGGCCGCGGTGCTCACCGACCCGGTGGTGGTCGGGGTGGTCGCCGGGCTGGTCCTCGGCAAGACGGTCGGGGTGTTGGGCTCCACGTTCCTGCTCGCCCGTTTCACCCGCGCGGAACTCGACGAGGACATCACCTGGGCGGACCTGGCCGGGCTGGCCCTGCTGGCCGGCATCGGCTTCACCGTGTCGCTGCTCGTCGGCGAGTTGGCGTTCGGGCCGGGCAGCCCCGAGGACGAGCGGGTGAAGGCCGCCGTGCTGCTCGGCTCGCTGGTCTCGGCCGGGCTCGCCTCGACGGTGCTGGTCCGGCGCAACCGGGTCTACCGGCGGATCAGCGAGCGGGAGAGCCGGGACTCCGACGGCGACGGCATCCCGGACGTCTACCAGGACAGGCCGGCCTAGCTCGCGCGCCGGCCGCCACCGCGGCCGGCTCGACTCGGGTTCAGCGGCGCCGGTCGGCCCGGCGCTCCTCGCCGCGCTCCTCGGTCTCCTCCTCCAGCGCGTCCGTGACCGGCTCGGTGAGGTCGTCGCCCGGGACCGCGATGGCCTCGATCCGGTCCTGCTCGTCGGAGCGCCCGCCGGCCGGCGGCTCCGGAGCGGTGGCGCCCCCGGCGAAGCCGTACTCGTTGGGCTCGTCGTGCCTGCTCATGCGCTGGACCTCCCGGTCGTCGGGGTTTCGTCTCGTGGCTCACGCTAGGCGGTGGTCGTCGCCCGCCGCAGCGTCGCCCGGATGTTCATACCCAGGGGACCCGGCTCTCGATCATCCGCCGGCCGGTTCCGCCGCACCCCGGCGGCGGAACCGGCCGGCGGGGGTCAGGTCAGTTCGGCGACCGCCTCGAGGATCAGCCAGAGGCCGGAGATGGCGAAGAGCACGGCGGCGCCGTAGCGGATGGCCTTCTCCGGCAGGTGCCGGCCGAGCAGGCGGCCCACCAGGATGGCCAGGGCGTCGGCGGCGACCATGCCGAGGGTGGAGCCGAGCCAGGTGCCGAACCAGCCGTACTTGGTGGCCAGGGTGATGGTGGCGAGCATGGTCTTGTCGCCCAGCTCGGCCAGGAAGAACGCCACCCCGACGGCGACGATGGCGTTACGGCTGCTCTTCTCCGCCTTGCGCTTCTCCTCCTCGGTCAGCTTGTCGCCGCGCAGCGTCCACGCGCCGAAGCCGAGGAACGCCAGGCCGGCGACGAGCGAGATCCAGCTGGTGGGCAGCGCCGCGTTGAGGCCGTATCCGATGGCGACCGAGGCCAGGTGCACGATCGCGGTGGCCACGGTGATGCCGATGAGCACCGGCAGGGTCCGGAACCGGGTGGCGAACGTCAGAGCCATGAGCTGGGACTTGTCGCCCAGCTCGGCGACGAAGATGACGCCGAAGCTGATCACCAGCGCGACGAGGAAACCGTCCATGTGAACCTTCCCGATCAAGCCGGGAGGAGGTACGGGGGCGCCCTCGACCCGGCTGCGACAGCCTGAGTCGAAGGTCTCGCCCGCCCCGGGGACCGGGGCCGCGTGGCCGGATGCGGAACGCATCAGTATGTCGACCACGACATTGGGGGCTACTCCCCTTCGCGGCCCCAGCCTAGCGGATCATCACGGCGCGGGCCGCGACGGGTGAACAGGCTCACCCGCCGCGCCCCGGCGGCTCAGTCGGCCCGGGCCAGGCTGACCCCGAAGAGCCCGTCCGGGTCGGTCCAGAACGCCTGCCGGTCGAACCCCGCCGCGACCAGTTCCCGGCCGATCCCCTCGGGCCGGAACTTGGCCGAGACCTCGGTCCGCAGCTCCTCGCCGGCGGCGAACTCGACGTCCAGGTCGAGCACGCGCACCCGGACCGGACGCTCGGCCCGCAGCCGCATCTCGATCCACTCGTGCTCAGGGTCCCAGACCGCCACGTGCCGGAACGCCTCCGGGTCGAAGTCCGCCCCCAGTTCCCGGTTGATCACCCGGAGCACGTTGCGGTTGAACTCGGCGGTCACCCCGGCCGCGTCGTCGTAGGCCGGGACGATCACCGACGGGTCCTTGACCAGGTCGGTGCCGACCAGCAGCCAGTCGCCGGGCTCCAGCGCCGCGCGCGTCGCGGTGAGGAACTCGGCCCGGTCCACCGGCAGCAGGTTGCCGATGGTTCCGCCGAGGAACAGCACCAGCCGCCGGCCGCCGGTGGGCAGCCGGTCCAGGTGCCGGGTGAAGTCGCCGACGATGCCCCGCACCCGCAGCCCGGGGTACGCGGCCGCGATCTGCCCGGTGGACCGGCGCAGCGCGCTGACCGACACGTCCAGCGGGACGAAGGTGCCCAGGTCGCCGTGGCGGGTGAAGGCGTCCAGCAGCAGCCGGGTCTTCCCCGACGAGCCGGAGCCCAGCTCGATCAGGGTCTTCGCGCCGGTCAGCTCGGCGATGTCGTCCGCGTGCGCGGCGAGCACCGCCCGCTCGGCCCGGGTCGGGTAGTACTCCGGCAGCCGGGTGATCTCCTCGAAGAGCTCGCTGCCCCGGGCGTCGTAGAACCATTTCGGTGGCAGCCACTTCGGTGTCGCGGTCAGCCCGACCCGGACGTCCTCCCGCAGGCCGCGGCTGAGGTCCTGCTCCTCCAGGTGGATCTCCAGTGGCTCCGCGCTCATCAGCTGTCCTTCCTGTTCCTACCGCTGTGGGAAAGGGATGTCAGGCGACCGTCAGCTTCCGGGTGTCCAGCCCGGTGGCGGTGGCCACCACCAGCCGGCCGTCCGGCAGCGCCCGCCAGCCGGGGTCGTCGTCGAAGGGCTCCGAGGCCAGCAGCACCGAGCCCGCGGTATGCCGCGCCGACAGGGCGTGCCCGGCCACGGTGGCCGCCACCGTGATGCCGTCGGTAAGCAGCAAGTTCAGCCGCGATCCCGGGGCGGCGGCGGCGACCGCCGCGACGGTCCCGTCCAGCGCGTCGCCGGGCGCCGCACCGGCCCGCAGCCGGTGCCGGACCAGCGCCCAGAGCAGCGCCGAATCGCTCGGCACCTCCAGGGTCAGCAGGTCGCGGACGGGCAGCCCGGCGGCGAGCGGCACCAGGCTGTCCGGCCAGCCCCGGACCACCCCGTTGTGGCTGAACAGCCACCGCCCCTCGGCGAACGGCGCCGCCGCCGTCTCGTGCAGCGGCATGCCCACCGTGGCGGACCGGACGGCGGCCAGCACCGCGCCGGCGACCGTCACGCCGGCCAGCTCCGGCAGGGTGGTGTCGCTCCACATCGGCTGCGCCCGCCGGTAGCGGACCGGGTCGCCGTCGCCCGGGTACCAGCCGACCCCGAAGCCGTCGGCGTTGATCGTGCCGCCGCCGCGCATGTCGCGCGGCGCCCAGGACTGCCGCAGCAGGCCGTACGGCGGGTCGAAGAGGAGGCTGCGCAGGCTGACCGGCGGACCCAGGTACGCCAGGTGGCGGCACATCAGGCGGCACCACCCGTCACGCCGCCTCCTCGGGGCGGGCGTCGCGGGCGCAGCGGAAGCCGCTGAAGATCTGCCGCCGGATCGGGTAGTCCCAGTTGCGGAAGGTGCCCCGACACGCCGACCGGTCGGTGCCGAACGAGCCGCCGCGCAGCACCCGGTAGTCGTCGCCGAAGAAGACCTCCGAGTATTCCCGGTAGGGGAACGCCACGAAGCCCGGGTGGCCCCGGAAGGTGCTCGACGTCCACTCCCAGACGTCGCCGACGAGCTGGTGCACGCCGAGCGGGGAGGCGCCCTCCGGGTACGCGCCCACCGGCGCCGGCCACAGGTGCCGCTGCCCCAGGTTGGCGTGCGCGCCGGTCGGGTCGGCGTCGCCCCACGGGTACCGGCGGGACCGGCCGGTCGCCGGATCCCAGCGGGCCGCCTTCTCCCACTCCGCCTCGGTGGGCAGCCGCTTGCCGGCCCAAGCGGCGTACGCCGCCGCCTCGTGGAAGCAGACGTGCACCACCGGCTCGTCGTCGCGCACCGGCGACCAACGGCCGAACCGGCGGTACGCCCAGCCGTCGCCGTCGCGCCGCCAGTGCATCGGGGCGCTCAGCCCGGCCTCGACCCGGTGCCGCCAGCCGGCCTCGCTCCACCAGCGCGGCTCGTCGTATCCGCCGTCGGCGATGAAGGCGCGGTACTGCCCGTTGGTGACCGGCGCCGCGTCGATGGCGTACGCCGGCAGGTCGACGGTGTGCGCGGGGCGCTCGTTGTCCAGCGCCCACGGGTCGGTGGAGGTGCCCATGGTGAACGGGCCGGCCGGCACCAGCACCTCGCCGCCGACCCGGGCCCGCGGCTCCGGCGGAGGTGGGGCGTGCAGCACCGGAACGCCGGCGCGCAACTGGTGGGTGGCGAGCATGGTCTCGTCGTGCTGCTGCTCGTGTTGAACGATCATGCCGAACGCGTAGCCGTCCTCGACCAGCTTCCGGTCGGTGAACCGGATCCCGTCCAGCAGGTCGTACACCTTCTCCCGGACGGTGCGCACGTACGCCCGCGCCTCGGCCGGCGGCAGCAGCGGCAACGCCGGGCGGTCCTTGCGGGGCTGCTTGAACGCGTGGTACAGGTCGTCGATGTCGCGGCGCACCGGCTCGCGCCCGCCGACGTCGCGGACCAGCCACAGCTCCTCCTGGTTGCCGACGTGCGCCAGGTCCCAGACCAGCGGGGACATCAGCGTGGAGTGCTGCCGCACCAGGTCGTCGTCGTCCACCGCGTCGGTCAGCAGCGCGGTCCGGGCGCGGGCGCGCTCCAGCTCGGCCGCGATCCGGCCGCGCAGCTGTTCGCCCTCCGTGGCCGGCCGCTCGGTCGTGGTCACCGGTGTCCCCTTTCCGCGGCGGCGCGGCGCCGCCGGATCGCTCGGCTCGTCTCGTCGTGGAGCCCGGCCGGCAGGTCCAGCCGGGGCAGGGCCGCCAGGGCCAGGTCGAACAGGGTCGCCGCGGCGGCGGCCAGCGGTGGCTCGGCCAGCCCGTGCCGGGCCGCCGCGGACCAGCGGTCGGCGACCGGGGCGGCGGCGGCCAGCGCGTCCCGGGTGGTGGCCGGATCGGCGAAGAGCGCGGCCAGCACCGCCAGCGGCACGGCCCACTCCCGGTCCGGCTGGGTGTCCAGGTAGCGGACCTCCAGGTAGCCGCGCGGGCGGACCGGCGGGAAGAGCGTGCTGAGGTGGTATTCCAGGTCTTCGGTGGTCGGCGGGCGCGGCAGCGCCCCGGCCAGCCAGTCGGCGAAGGTGACGCCGGGCGGCGGGGTCCAGTCCGGGCCGTCGCCGCGTACGCAGAGCAGCGGCGCGGCGAGCGCGTAGCCGGTCCAGGCGGCGACCGGGTCGCGGTCGGCGCGGCCGGGCGACCAGACCGGGCGGGTGCGCGCCGGGTCCATGGCCAGCCAGGCGGCCATCCGGGTGGAGGCCCAGCCGGTGCGCCGGCCGGCGTGCCGGCCGGCGGTGGCGAAGGCGGCCAGCAGCGGCGGCCCGACGGCGTGCGCGGCGGCCCACCGCTCGGCCACCCGGTCCGGCTCGCCCGCGTCCAGGCAGATCTGGAGCCCGGCGGTGCTGTACATCATCGCCCGACCGGCCGGCCCGTGGCGATCGAAGACGCCGCGCATGGCGCGGTAACGCGGGGTCTCCAGCACGGGATGCGGGGGGCGCCAGGGGTCCATGCCGGTTCGGCCCAGGACGAGGCCGGCGGCGTCCAGGAGGGCTCGCAGCTCGGCGAGGTCCGCCTCGGTGGCCAGGATGAGCGCGGCGACCGACGGTCGCGGCGCGGAGGAGATCTCCACCTGCCCGCCCGGCTCCACGGTCACGGTGCCACCGCGCCGGAGCCCGGCGGCCGGGCTGGTGGGGTCGAGGGTGACGGGGCTGTGCCGTCCCAGCGCCCGGCGCAGTCGGTCGCGGTCGACCGGGCGGGTCGGGTCCGCGGCGTCGTGCACCGTCCATTCCAGCTCGATGCCGGTCAGGGTGGGTGGCCCGGTCTTGAAGCAGATCCTGGCGATGTGCCCGTGGGCCCCCGCCTCGTCCCGCAGGACGGTGATCCGGTCCAGCTCCGGCGACATCACCAAGAGACGGCTCCTCTCCCCGGGCGGGCGACCACGCTGTCGGCCGGGCGCCCCTGCCGTGGCGGCCGGGCGTCCGCGGGTCCCACCATCTTCTGTCTAGCAGACGGAATCCGCGCGCCCGAGGAGATGAATTTTTGTCCGGAATCCGATTGCGGACGGCGGCCGGATCGGCTCAGCGACCGGGGGCGGTGGTCGGCCTGCCGGTCCGCCGGGTCGGGGCGGCGGGCGCGGACGGGGTCGCCTTGTGGGCCGACGGCTTCGGTGAGGCGGCCCTCGGCGAGGCGGGCTCCGGCGGGGCGGCCTCCGGCGACTTCTCCGGCACCAGGGCCAGGCAGTAGTCCTCGACCCGGTCGGCGCCGCCGGCGGCGGAGACCAGGTCGGCGAAGACGTCGGTCTCCAACGCCCGGGCCCGCTGCCGGTCGGATTTCGCCAGGTACGCGCGGCACAGCCCGGCGAGCTGTGCGGCGTCGGCCGGCCGGCCCGGTCCGCCGGATCCGCCGGGTGTCGGCGCGGTGGACGGGATCCCGCCGGACGGCCCGCCGGACGGGGTGGCGCCCCCGGAGTGTGTCGGCGTGCCCGGACCGCTCGCACCGGTGCTGCCGGAGGTGGCCGGGACCGGCGGGGGCGCCGGTTCCGGGTTCCGGTCGAGGCTCACCGCGGCGAACGCCGCTCCGGCGGTGGCGGTGGCGGCGACGCCGGCCAGCACCGCGCCGACCCGGAAGCGGTGACGCGGTCGCGGCGCCGCGGCCGGGGCCGGGTTCGCCCGGGCGGCGCGGAACGCGGCGACCGCTCGCTCCTCACCGGTCAGCTCGCCTGGGTCGGCCGGGGCGGCCGCCGCAGCGAGCAGGAGCGCCAGCGGGTCGGCCGTCGGTTCCGGGGGTGTCCCGGTGCGGGCCGTGTCGAGGAGGCGCTCCGACTCCGCCCGGTCGGCGGGCCCGTCGGACCGGCGAAAGTTCATCCCGTTTTCCTCCACGTCAACCGTCCGCCGGCTCGGCCTTGGGCGCCTGCGGCGCCTGCCGTCCCCGGCCGGTACGGGGCCGGGGCGGGGTCGCTCCCCCGGCCTGGTCCGACGACTGGTCCGCGTCGGTGCGCTGGAGCATGGCGGCCAGCCGGCGCAGCCCGCGGTGCGCGGCGGTACGCACGGCGCCAGCCCGCCGGCCGAGCACCCGCCCGGCGGTCTCCGCGTCCAGCCCGATCACGGCGCGCAGCAGCACCGCCTCCGCCTCGCGGGGCGGCAGGCTGGCGATCAGGGCCAGCGCGCTATCGGTGCCGATGGTCTCGCCCGCTCGCTCGGCGGTGTCCGCGTCCCCGGCCAGTTCGCTGAGCGCCTGCACGGGCACCGGCAGGGCGGGCCGTCGCCGCTGCCGGCGCAGGTGGTCCATGGCGCGGTTGCGGGCGATGGTGACCGTCCAGGCGCGGAACTCCCCGCCGGTGAAGCTGGGCAGGTCACGGGAGATCTGGAGCCACGCCTCCGAGGCCACGTCCTCGGCGTCGGCGCCGACCAGGGCGGTGAGGTAGCGCAGCAGGCCGGGCTGGAGGCTGCGGTAGAGGAAGCGGAACGCCTCCTCGTCGCCCGCCTGCGCGGCGGCGACCGCCTCGTTCAGCTCACCGGTCATGGATCCGCCGTTCCCGCCGTGCCGACTTCCGGCACCGGCGCCCGCCGGTGCCGGTGTGCCCGACGCCCGCCCGGTCGGACGACCGGACCTCCACCCGCACCATCAGCCCCCCGCTGACCTGATCGGCGCCGGCACGGAAGGTGCCGGGCGCCGTATGGAACTACCGCCGTGAGGACGGTCGTCGGCGGACATACCGTACCGGCGGCATGGGGCGGCCGGGAGCCGGGCCAACGCTAGGAGCGGACGTTGGGTTGGACAAGGCGCCGCCCGCCGGCAAAAGAGTGAGAATTGTCTACGGACAGTCGCGGCGCGTCGGTGTAACGAACGCCACCCGGAATGCGCTGCGGTTCGGTGAACCGGGACAAAACACCAGTCCGGAACTCGGACACACGAACTGTCGGACACATTTTCCTGGCCGATCGTACGCGGATCGTCACGGTCAGCCAATCGGTTCGGGCGGGCCCGACCGTTCGGCCGAGTCCCGCCGGGCCGCGCGCCGGTCGTGACGGGAGAGATCGCGGGAAATACTCCGGGGCCGCTCTGGGTACGGTAATGGCGTGTTGACTTCAGACGTCGTGCTCAGCGGTCGGTACCGCCTGGATGACCGTGTCGCCACCGGCGGCATGGGCGACGTCTGGCGTGCCACGGACCTGGTGCTCGGCCGTCCGGTCGCGGTGAAGGTCCTGCTGCCCGCCCTGGTCTCCGACCCCGACTTCATCGCCCGGTTCCGCTCCGAGGCGCGGATCATGGCGTCGCTGCGCCACCCGGGCGTGGTCCAGGTCTTCGACTGCGGCGAGGACGACCTGCCCGACGGCAGCCGGGCCGACTACCTGGTCATGGAGTTCGTCGCGGGCGAGCCGCTCTCCCGCCGGATCGAGGCGGCCGGGCAGCTCGAGGTCGGCGAGACGATGTCGATCGTGGCGCAGGTGGCCCAGGCGCTGCAAGCGGCGCACACCCGGGGCATCGTCCACCGTGACGTCAAGCCGAGCAACCTGCTCGTGCAGGACGACGGCACCGTGGTGCTGGTCGACTTCGGGGTGGCCCGGTCGACCAACGTCACCAGCATCACCAGCACGAACGCGGTGCCCGGCACCGCCCTCTACATGGCCCCCGAGCAGGCCGCCGGGCGTCCGGTCTCCGGCGCCACCGACCTCTACGCGCTCGGCGCGGTGGCCTACTGCTGCCTCACCGGCAACCCGCCGTTCACCGGGGACAACCCGCTCCAGGTGGCGGTCCGGCACCTCGACGACGAGCCGCCGGAGCTGCCGGACGAGATCCCGCAGCCGGTCCGCGACCTGGTGGCCCGGGCCCTGGCCAAGGACCCGGCGGACCGCTTCCCCACCGCCGCGGCGATGGCCGAGGCGGCCCGCGCGGCCGGCTCCGAGGCGCCCACCTCGATGGTGCCAGTGGCGCTGCGCGGCGCGACCGGATCCAGCCGCACCCGCGACGACCTGACCGCCGCGGCGCAGGGGGCGCTGGTTGCCCCGGCCCGCCGGCCGGGCCGGCGCGGCACGCTGGTCGGCGCAGCGGCCGCGGTGCTGGTGGCGCTGGCCGCGCTGGGCGCCGCCCTGGGCGCGGCGAAGAACGCCGAGGCGCCGGCCACCCAGCTCGACACGACCCCGCCGGCGGTCGCCCCGAGCAACTCGGTCGCGGACGCCGCGGTCACCGAGGCGCCGCCGACGGAGGGGGGTGGCCGCAGCTACCGCCCGGTGGGCCCGACCGGCCGGCCCTCGGTCTCGTCCTCGGCGACGCCGAGCCCCTCCGGGAGCGCGTCGGCCCAGCCGACCCCGTCGAGCGTCCCGTCGACCCAGCCCGCCCCGCCGACCACGGCGCCGACCACGAGTTCGCCGCCGGTGGAGACCACCGCACCGACCGAGACCACGACGACCACGACCGCCCCCGCGGGTGGCGGCGACGGCGGGGGCGACGGGGGCGGGGCCCAGCCGGCGTCCGACCGCTGACCCGGCGGCAGCCGGAACAGATCGAGCCGGCCCCGCGCCTGTCGCGGGACCGGCTCGACGCGTCTCGGGCGCCCGGCGGTCACTCCGTGCCGAGAGCCGCCACCACCGGTCGGGACAGCGCGCGCCGGGCCGGCAGGACCGAGGCGGCCAGCGCGGCGACCACCGCCACCGCGACGATCAGCCCGAGCCGCCCCCAGGGCAGGACCAGGGTGAAGTCCCCGCCGAGCTGGGCCAGCACGGCCATCCCGCCGGCCGCCACCCCGATGCCCAACGCGATGCCGAGCAGGGTGCCGACCAGCGCGGTGAGCACCGCCTCGACGGCGAGCAGCGTCCGCATCCCGCCACGGCTCAGGCCGACGGCGCGCAGCACCGCGTTCTCCCGGGTCCGCTCCACCACCGAGAGGGTGAGCGTGTTCGCCACGCCGACCAGCGCGATCACCACGGCCAGGCCGAGCAGCGCGGTGACGAAGCCGAGCACCAGGTCCACGGTGCCGGTGAGCATCTTCTTGTAGGCGGCCTGGTCCAGCAGGTTGACCGTCGGATAGTTGGTGAGCACCGACTCGACGGCGGCCCGGGCGACGTCGGCGCTGACCCCGTCGGCGGGGTCCACCTCGGCCAGGTGACCGCGCTCGGCCGGGAAGAGGCGGGTGAAGTCGGCGTCGACGACGTCCACCGCGTGTCCGGCGGGCACCGAACTGCCGGCCAGGGCCCGGTTGTCGTCGGCCACCACGGCGGCCACCCGGAACGACCGGCCGGCGAGCGGGACCGTGCTGCCGACCGACCAGCCGCGGGCGGCGGCCAGCTCGCGGTGCACCAGCACCGCCCCCGGGCCCAGGTCGGCCGGGTCGCCGGCGTCCACCGCGGACAGGGTCCGCCGGACCAGCGCCGGGTGGGCGGCGCGCACCTCGATCCCGTCGGCCACCCGGGTGCGCTGCTCGTGCACCACGCCCAGCTCCGGCCGGGCGGCCAGTTCCCCGGCCAACGGCGCCGGCAGGTCCCCGCCGATCCCGGTGACCAGGAAGTCCACTCCGATCCGCGCGTCGACCGCGCGCTCGATGCCGGCCTTCGCGCTGCCCGCGCCGACCACGAACGCGGAGACCAGGCCGATCCCGATGACCATTGCGGTGGCGGTGGCCGCCACCCGGCGCGGGTTGCGCACGGCGTTCGCCACGGCCAGCCCGGCCGGGACGCCGAGCAGCCGGCGGGCCGGCAGGCCGAGCACCCGCACCAGCGCCGGCACCAGCACCGGGCCGAACAGCACGATGCCCAGGAAGGCCAGCACCCCGCCCGCGGCGACCAGCGGCACCTGGCCCGTGGCCCCGGCACCGGCCAGCGCGGCCACCCCGGCGGCGAGGACCAGCGCGCCGGCCGTGAGCCGGACCCGGCCGGCCCGCCGGGCGGGCTGCACGGCGGCGTCGGTCAGCGCGGCCACCGGCGCCACCCGGGTGCCCTGCCAGGCCGGCACCGCGGCGGACGCCACGGTCAGCAGCGTGCCGAGACCGAGGGAGAGCAGCACCGTACGGGCGGTCACGGCGACCGGCGTGTCGAGGGTGGACAGCAGCGCGCCGAGGCCCGCGGCCAGCCCCACCCCGGCCAGCACCCCGACCGCCGAGGCGAGCAGCCCGGTCAGCGCCGCCTCGCCGAGGGTGGCCCGGTAGACCTGGCCCCGGGTGGCCCCGACCAGCCGCAGCAGAGCGGTCCGCCGGGACCGCTGGGCGAGCACGATGGCGAAGGTGTTGGCGATCACGAAGCCGGCGACCAGCACCGCCACCGCGGCGAAGGTGCCGAGGAACAGCTCGAACTGCCGCCGGTCGCGCACCGCGTCCGCGACGGCCGCGTCGAGGATCGCCGCGCGGTCCCGGACCACGACCTGCCGCCCGACCGCCGCGCGGACCCGGTCGGCGAGCGCCGCCCGGTCCACCCCGGGCCGCGCGGCCACCATGATCCGGCCGAAGCCGCGTTCCCCGCTCACGGCCAGCGCGTCCGCGCCGGCCAGGCCGATGAACGGGCCGCCGACGTCGCGCGAGCTGCCGGCCACATCGACGGCGCCGACCAGGGTGTACGGCCGGGCCGGCCCGCCGTTCCCGCCGACCCGCACCGGGCTGCCCAGGGTGAAGCGCTGGTCGGCGACGGTCTCCTCGTCGAGCACCAGCTCGCCGGGCCGCTGCGGCAGCCGCCCGGCGACCACGTCGTACGACTGGAGGGCCGGGTCGGTGGGGATCGCGGCGAGGACGGCGTAGCCGAGCACCGGCCGACCGTCGGCGCCCATCACCCCGGCGGTGCCGGTCAGCTCCCCCTCGGCGGCGGCCACCCCGTCGACCGCGCGCACCCGGTCGACCAGGGTCGGCGGCAGCGGCGTGGCGTCGGCGTACGCGGCCAGGTCGGTGTGCCGGTCGAAGGCGCCGGCCCGCTCGTACGCCCCGGCGCGCATGCCGTCGATGAACATCAGGGTGCCGGCGACGAAGGCGACGCCGAGGACGATCGCCAGCGAGGAGAGCAGCAGGCGCAGCCCGTCGGCGCGGACCTGGCGCAGGGTCAGGCGCAGCATCCCGGTCACCGCCCCACCAGCGGCGCGCCGACCTCGAGCCGGGTGAGCGCGTCGATGACCTGGCCGGCGGTCGGGGCGTGCAGCTCCTCGACCAGCCGCCCGTCGGCGAGGAAGACCACCCGGTCGGCGTGCGCGGCGGCCGTCGGGTCGTGGGTCACCATGACCACGGTCTGGCCGAGGGTGTCCACCGCCTCACGGAGCAGCCGCAGCACCTCCGCGCCGGAGCGCGAGTCCAGGTTGCCGGTGGGTTCGTCGGCGAAGATCACCCACGGTCGGGTGACCAGCGCCCGGGCCACGGCCACCCGCTGCTGCTGGCCGCCGGAGAGTTCGGCGGGCCGGTGCCGGAGGCGGTCGGTGAGGCCGACCGCGGCCACCACCCGGTTCAGCCACTCCGGGTCGGGCCGCCGGCCGGCGATGGCCAGCGGCAGCACGATATTCTCCTCGGCGGTCAGGGTGGGCAGCAGGTTGAACTTCTGGAAGACGAAGCCGATCCGGTCCCGGCGCAGCCGGGTCAGCCGGCGGTCGTCGAGGCGGGCGAGGTCGGCGTCGCCGATGCGCACCGTGCCGGCCGACGGCCGGTCCAGGCCGGCGAGGCAGTGCAGCAGGGTCGACTTGCCGGAGCCCGACGGGCCCATCACGGCGGTGAACCGGGCGGCGGCCAGATCGAGGTCGACGCCGTCGAGGGCGACGACCCGGGACAGCCCGGAGCCGTACTCCTTGCGCAGCTCACGGGCGGTGACGGCGACGCCGGTGGTCGGGGTTGCGGACAATGTGGTGCTCCCGTCGGACGGGGATCGGCTGACCTCTCCGACGCTATGGGCGGCACCCGTCCGGTGATCTCCACCTGCGCGCTCGACCTCGGTACGCCGGTGGTCGCCCCCGACCGGGTGGACCCGTACGACCCAGGTCGTACGCCGGGTCAGCCGCCCGGGGTGACCAGCCCGCTCTCGTACGCCAACACCACGGCCTGGACCCGGTCGCGGAGCTGGAGCTTGGCCAGGATCCGGCCGACGTGGGTCTTCACCGTCGCCTCGGCGACGTGCACCCGGGCAGCGATCTCGGCGTTGGAGAGCCCCTGCGCGACGAGCAGCAGCACCTCCCGCTCCCGCTCGGTGAGCTGGGCCAGGCGCGGGTCCTCGGCCGGACCCGGCCCGAGCTGGCCGGCGAACCGGTCCAGCAGCCGCCGGGTGACCGACGGGGCCACCACCGAGTCGCCCTCGGCGACCACCCGGATCGCGGCGAGCAACTCCTCCGGCGGGACGTTCTTGAGCAGGAAGCCGCTGGCCCCGGCGCGCAGCGCGGCGAACGCGTCGGCCTCGGTGTCGAAGGTGGTGAGCACCAGCACCCGCGGGCGGCTCGCGGCCGGCCGGGCGCAGATCCGCCTCGTCGCCTCCACGCCGTCCATGGTGGGCATCCGCAGGTCCATCACCACCACGTCGGCCTCGACCCGGTCCAGCACCCGCAGCGCGTCCGCGCCGTCGATCGCCTCGCCGACCACGGCGAGGTCGGGTTGGGAGTCGAGCACCATCCGGAACCCGGCGCGCACCAGCGCCTGGTCGTCCACGATCACCACCCGGACGGTCATGCCGCCGCCTTCCCTTCCTCGGTAGCCGGCGCCGACGGTAGCGGCAGCCGCGCCTCGACCCGCCAGCCGCCGCCCAGCGTCGAGCCGGCGGCGAGGCTGCCGTCGTACACCCCGACCCGCTCGCGCATGCCGACGAGGCCGTGCCCGCCGGACGGCGCCGGCCGGACCACCGGACGGCCGCGCCCGTCGTCGACCGCCCGGACCACGACGGCGTCCGCGGACCAGTCGAGGCGCAGCTCGACGGCCGCGCCCACCCCGGCGTGCTTGAGCGCGTTGGTCAGGCTCTCCTGCACGACCCGGTAGACGGTCAGCTCCAGGCCGGGTGGCAGGGCGACCGGCGTGCCGGTGGCGGTGTCGGTGATCCGCAGGCCGGCGGCGCGGAAGCGGTCCAGCAGGTCGGGCAGCTCGACCAGGGCGGGCCGCCGGTGCGCCGGCTCGGCGTCGACCGCGGCGTCGGGCTCGGCCGCCGGCTCCGGCCGGCTCGGTTCCCGGAGTACGCCGACGAGGCGCCGCATCTCCTCCAGCGCCTGCCGTCCGGTGTCCGCCACCACCTTGGCCGCCTCCCGGGCGGTGGCCGGGTCCCGGTCGATGGTGAACCGGACCCCGTCCGCCTGCACGATCATCACGGCCATGCTGTGCGCGACCACGTCGTGCAGCTCGCGGGCGATCCGGGTGCGCTCCTCCGCGACCGCCGCGCGGGACTCGGCCTCCCGCTCGCGTTCCAGGGTGGCGGCCCGCTCCTCCAGGGTCAGCACGTAGAGCCGGCGGGTCCGCACGTTCAGCCCGACCAGCCACACCGCGCCGGTGACCAGGCCGTAGTAGAGCGCGCCCGCCCACCAGGGCGCCGGGCCGGGCATCTGCACGGCGGCGAGCAGCACACCGATGGCGGCGACGATCCCGGCCAGGATGCCGTCGCGCAGCCGGTCGGCGTACTTGACCACGCTGTAGAGGGCGATGAGCACGCCGATGTCGTAGGCCAGCGGGCCCCAGCCGACGATCACCTGTAGCAGCGCGAGCACGGCCACCCCGGCCGCCACCGCCGACGGGTGGGTCCGCCGGAACAGCAGGACCAGCGCCATCACCAGGCCGACTGCGGTGGCCGCGACGCCGCCCTGCTGGGCGAAGATCCCCAGGAGGGCGAAGAGGGCGACCAGCCCGGAGACGGCGACGTCGAACGCGACGCTGCGCAGCAGGCGCCCGAAGACGATGCGGTCCACGGTCACCCAGGGTACGGGCTGGCGTGCTCGGCGCCCGAGCCGCGCTGGATCATCCACCTGCCCACCACGCTCACCCGGCTCACCGAGGCCGTCGCGCTGGCCGTCGCGCTGCGCGAGTCGCTGGGCCACGTCACGCACATCGACTTCGGCGAGACCACGCTCAGCGAGGAGGACCGCCAGTTCGTGCGTACCCGGATCTGGTGCGACGCCCGGCTGCCCCACTGCCGCCGCTGCCCCCTCCCGGCCGACCACGACGGCCTTTGCGGCGGGTGAACTCCCGATCTTGGACACTTACCGTTCCTCGCGAACGGCACGTGTCCAAGATTCGGAAGCTCAGGGAGCGATCAGCTCGCGGAGGCGGGCGATCTCGGCGGACTGCTCGGTGGCGACCGAGTTGGCGAACTCCTGCAGCGTCTGGTCCACGCCCACCTTCAGCAGGTCGGTGGACATGATCACCGCGCCCTCGTGGTGCGCAGTCATCATCTGCACGAAGAGCCGGTCGAACTCCGCGCCGCGGGCGGCGGCAAGCTGCCGCATCGCGTCGGCGGACTGCATCCCGCGCATCGCGCCGTGGTCGTGCCCGGGGACCTCCGCGTCGAGCCCGCGCGCGCCGAGCCAGCCCCGCAGCACCCCGATCTCGGGCCCCTGGGCGGCCCGGATCCGGTCGGCGACGGCGCGTACCCGGGGGTCGGCGGCCCGGTCGGGGGCCAGGGTGGCCATCTCCACCGCCTGCTGGTGGTGCGGAATCATCATCCGGACGTACCAGACGTCGAGGCTGTTGTAGCGCGGCGGCGCGCCCTCCCGGACCTCCTGCGCGGCGCGGGTGGCCGCCGCCTCCCCGGGCCGGCCCGGCACCACGACCGGCGGCGCGTCGACCGGGGAGACTGTTGCGGACGGGCTCGCCGCGTCCGCCGCGGGCCGCTCGTCACCCGACCGGGTCAGCGCCACGCCGACCACGACCAGGAGCGCCACCAGGGCTGTGACGGCGAGCCAGACGCGTCCCTGCCGGCCGGTCATACGACACTCCCTCCGGTCGAGGTGACAGCGATCCTATCCATAGACAATCCCGCTTAGATGTGATCGGGATCACATTGATGAATGTCGTCGGCATGTAAGGTGTGGACAATCATCATCCCCTTTCGGAGGGTGCCGCCGATGATCGCCATCCGCACGTCCCGAATCCGGATCGTCAGCCTCGCCGCCGCCGGCCTGCTCGTCGCCGGCGTCGTCACCGCCCCACCCAGCAGCGCCCAGGAAATCTCCCGGGCACAGATCGCACCGGCCACCGTGGACAGCGCCGTCCCCGGGGTCGACGAGATCTCCAGCAGCCCCAACCTGCGGCAGATCGCCAACCTGCCGAAGCAGGCGCCGTTCGACACCTCCGCGGCGTTCGGCACCGACATCGCGTTCCAGGACCGGTACGCGTTCGTCGGCAACTACGACGGCCTCGTCATCTACGACATCTCCCGGCCGAGCGCGCCGACCATCGTGTCGCAGGTGCTCTGCCCCGGCTCGCAGAACGACGTCTCCGTCCACGGCAACCTGCTCTTCCTCTCCACCGACGCGCCGCGCAGCGACGACTCCTGCTCCAGCACCCCGGTGGACCGGACCGAGACCCGCTGGGAGGGCATCAAGGTCTTCGACATCAGCGACAAGACCAAGCCGCGGTACGTGAAGTCCGTGCAGACGTCCTGCGGCTCGCACACCCACACCCTGGTGCCGAGCAAGGACCGCCGCTCGGTCTACCTCTACGTCTCCTCGTACGGGCCGTCGGACACCTACGTGGGCTGTCCGCAGCCGCACGACTCGATCTCCATCGTCAAGGTGCCCGTGAAGGACCCGACCGCGGCCGCCGTGGTGGCCACGCCGAACCTCTTCCCGGACGGCGGCTACCCGGGCATCCCGGGTGAGAAGTCGGCCACCAGCGGCTGCCACGACATCACCGCGTACCCGGCGAAGGACCTGGCCGCCGGCGCCTGCATGGGCGACGGCATCCTGCTCGACATCGCGGACCGGGAGGCGCCGCGGGTGATCGAGCGGGTCCGGGACACCGAGAACTTCGCCTTCTGGCACTCGGCGACGTTCAACAACTCCGGCACCAAGGTGGTCTTCACCGACGAGCTGGGCGGGGGCGGCGCGGCGACCTGCAACGAGGCCACCGGGCCGAATCGCGGTGCGGACGCCATCTACGACATCACCGGTCGCGGCGACGACCGGCGGTTGACGTTCCGCAGCTACTACAAGATCCCCCGGGTGAACGCCGACACCGAGAACTGCGTGGCGCACAACGGCTCGCTGGTGCCGGTGCCCGGTCGGGACATCATGGTCCAGGCCTGGTACCAGGGCGGCATCTCGGTCTGGGACTTCACCGACTCCCGGCACCCCACGGAGATCGCCTTCTGGGAGCGGGGTCCGCTGGCCGCCGACCGGCTGCGCACCGGCGGTTCCTGGTCGGCCTACTGGTACAACGGCCACATCTACTCCAGCGACATCCAGAAGGGCCTGGACGTGCTGGAGCTGCGCGACCCGCGTACCTGGGCGGCCCGGCTGATCCAGGTGCCCGAGCTGAACGTGCAGACCCAGACGGGCTACCTGAGCTGGTGACCCTGAGCTCGTGACCCGTCGGCCGGGTCCGGCCCCCTGGTGGGGCCGGGCCCGGCTCAGCTCATCGGCAGCCGGTAGCCGCGCTCGCCGCCGCCCGCGGTGACCAGCCGCACCTCGCCGGTGCGCAGCGCGTACGTCACCGACCAGCGGGTGTGCGCCTGCCGCACGGCGTCCAGCAGGCGCAACGCGGCCGGGGCGTCCACCGACCCGCCGGCCCGGTCGAGCGCCTCGGCGAGCACGCCGTAGCGGTGGTCGCGGCGTAGGTCGCGGTCGGCCACCCCGACGGCCGGCACGTTGGTCAGCGCCTGCCAGGCGCCCCGGCCCTTCTCGGCCCGCATCGCGCCGTCGACGAACTCGACCACCGCGGACGCGCCGGTGGCGTCGGCGATCAGGTAGTGCAGCGGCGGACCACCGTCGAAGTCCAGGTTGTAGCGCCCGAACACGGCGATCGCCTCGTCCACGGTGGCGGCGGAGTCCAGCACCAGGCGCAGGATGCGTACCGAGCCGACGGTGGGCCGGCCGGGCACCGGCTCCGCCGTCGCGCCGTCGTCGGCGGCCAGCCCGACGGCCAGGCCCCGCTCGTTCATCCCGTCGAAGGGCAGCAGCGGCGCGTTCAGCAGCCGGCGGTCACCGGCCGGGTCGGCGGTGACCCCCAGGTAGGAGATGTCCACCAGGGAGATCGAGGCGTAGCCGTCCGGCGGGTCGGTGCGCAGCACCAGGGCCGGGTTCGCCTCCCAGTCGAAGTTGCGGGCGAACAGCGGCCGGCTCCGGTCGCCGGGGGCGGCGAAGAGCGAGCAGCCGAACGGTGTCGCCTGTGGCGTGCCCGCGACGCCGGCCGTCGGGTCGTAGTCGCCGACGTAGGTCATCTCGTACAGCGGCAGGTCGTCGACCCGGCGCAGGCTGGCCAGGGTCCGCTCGACCTGGCCGGCGTCCTGCCGGGAGGCGGTCGGCGTGCCGGCCCCGGCCGGCTCGGCGGGCCGGGGGCTCCCGGCGCAGCCGGTCGTGACGAGGAGCAGGGCGAGCCCGGTGGCGAGCAGGGTCCTCCGCATGCCCGCGACGCTAGAAGAGGCGGCGGCCGATGTCCATCGGGGACATCAGCGGTCCGGGATTCGGGCGAGCTGCGCCTCGATCGCCTCGCCGGTGAGGGCGGGCCGGCCACCGGGATGGCCCACGGTCGCGCCGGCCGCCGCGACCGCGTACCGGGCGAGCCGGGGGTACGGCTCCTCGCGGAGCAGGCCGGCCGTGACGGCGGCGACGAAGGCGTCCCCCGCGCCGGTGCTGTCCACCGTGGGCGTCTCGCTCAGCGGCACGAAGAGTTCCCCGTCGGGCCAGACGAAGGCGTTGCCCTCCCCCGCCACCTCGACCGCGACCAGCGCCGGCCCCCGGGCGGCCAGTTCCCGGCCGGCGCGCAGCCCCGCCTCGGCGTACTTCGGCGGATCGCCCCCGAGCAGCAGCCCGGCCTCCCGCGCGTCGGCCCGCAGCACGTCGGCCCGGGACAGCAGCTCCACCGCGCCGTCCGGGTCCTCCGGCGCCCCGTCGAGCACCACGAGCCGGTCGGCGTCGCGAGCGGCCCGGGCCGCCGCGAGCGCCGCCGGCAGCGGCTGCTGGAGCTGGACGACCACCGCCCGGGCCGCCCCCAGCACCTCGGCCGCGGCGATCACGTCCGCCTCGGTGAGCAGGGTCGCCTCGGGGATGTCCTCCAGGTACCGCCAGCGGGCCCGGGCGTCCACCACGTCCACGATCAGCGCGCTCGGCGTGTCCGGCCGGCGCAGCACCGGGGCAACGTCGATGCCGTCGCTGCGGGCCCGGCCCAGCAGCCGGTCGCCGACCTCGTCCTCGCCGACCACACCGAGCAGCCCGACCCGGACCCCGAGCTGGGCCAGCCCGACGGCCTGGTTCGCCCCCTTGCCGCCGAGCAGCTCCCGCCGGCACCGCACCGGGGCCGTCCCGGACGGGCCGGGCACCTCGTCCACCAGCAGCACGAGGTCCCGTGCGACCTGCCCCACCACGATCGCGTCCAGTCCGGCCATGCCGGGCTGATACCCCGGCCGCCGCCGGTCACGCCCGGTTCAGCCGCGGACCGCGGCGAACATGTAGCAGCCGTACACCACGTTGCGGCTGTGCAGGCGGTCCACCGCCGGGTCGGCCAGCAGCTCGGCGATGACGGCGTCCGGGTCGTCGCCGTCGTGGTGCCGGCCACCGACGATCCGGCCCCGCCGGTCGTACGCCCGGAGCACCTGGGGCCGCCCCCGCCAGTCGGCCGGGTACGCCGTCGCCTCCGCCGGGCCGGGGCAGTCGACTGCGTGCGCGAAGATCGGCCCCACCTCCCGGTACGGGCCGGGCGGCAGCGGCGGGGCGTACCCGAAGAGCAGCAGCGGCTCGCCCGGGGTGGCGTCGCGGAGGCAGCAGCGCAGCGGCTCGCCGCCCTCGGCGCAGTACCGCTCGGGCGGCTGGCCGGAGGCGTCGCGGCCGGTGCGTCGCACGTCGGCCAGCACGTCGGCGGGCACGGGGCGGATCAGGTACCTGGTGCGCGTCCTCGTCATGCCGTCCAGCCTGGCCGGGAACGCGGCCGGTGGCTGGCGGCGATCGGACCTCGCGTGCCCCCGGTGGGACGGGCCGCCCGCGCGGGCGGCCCGTCCGCGCGGTTCACCGCCGGGAGACCGGGATCTGCAGCTCGGTGACGCCCTTCTCCGGCGCGTCCGCGCAGTAGTCGAGGTAGACCTCGCGGGCGTACCCCTCGGCCCGCCAGCCGTTCTCCTCGATCCACCGGGCGAGCACCCGCATGCTGGTCTCCGCCTCGTCCATCGGGCCGTGGTGCACCAGCGTCGCGGCCGCGGGCAGGGCCGGCAGGTCGACCACGGCCACGTCCCCGGCGGCCGCCGGGTCGACACCGACGGTCACCCCGGCGTGCACGACCACCGCCTCCCCCTCGCCCTCCGGCTCGTACCAGGCGATGCTCGGCCCGCTGGGGCGGACCCGCGCGGCCTCCAGGCGGCGGAACAGCTCCGGGTAGAGCGGCTGGATCACCGGGCTGATGTCCGGCGGCTCGTAGCTGGCGGCGACCGCGGTCAGTTCCGCGATCCGCACCGCCGGGATCTCCTTGAGTACGACGTCCTCGGTGGTCATGCGTCCCTCCGCATCGAGCATCCGGAGTCTCGCCTCGATCCCGCCCAGCCGGGCGGTGTCGGCGGCCACCTGCGCCGCGAGCTGGGCCCGGCGCAGCCGCAGCATGCCGCGCAGCTCGGCGACGTCCAGCCGGTCGTCGAGGATCGCCCGGACCTGGTCCAGGGTGAGGCCCAGCTCCTTCAGGGCGATCACCCGGTTGAGCCGGCCGAGCTGGTCCGCCCGGTAGTGCCGGTAGCCGGTGTGCGGGTCGACGACGGCCGGGCGGAGCAGCCCGATGCCGTCGTAGTGCCGCAGCATCCGGACCGACACCCGACCGAGTGCGGCGAATTCTCCGATGGTGAACATGGCCCCCTCACGCTCGCCCCTGACACGGTGTCAGAGTCAAGCGGCGGAGTCACGGACGGGACGCGACGCGACGTGCCGTACGGCGCGCGGGCCAGGGCCCCGGCAAAGTCATCAGGTGATGCCGAGTTCAGCGGGCCGGGTGCCATCGCGGCGTTCGTCGATACCGGGTAACGGCGCCGCTGGCGGCGGGTGGGGCAGCGGATGAGCGCCCTGCGGGCGTAGGCCGTCAAAGATGATCGAGAGGTATCGGCGCCACAGGTCAGGTGGGGCGTCTGGCACATAGCTGGTGACGTAGTTGGGCGCGCACATCAGCAGGATGACGTCAGCGCCGGTGATGTCGGCTCGGACTGCGCCATGCTCACGAGCCCGATCGACAAGCTTGTGCACGGTGCAGAACATCCGCTCGCGGGCCCGGATTACGTCCGCGTTCAGCTCGCCGGCCTCCTGGAGGAACGACAGGTCGCGTTGCTGCTGCTGGTCCGCGGCGACGGTAAGGAACTCCAGCAGAGCGAGGCCCGGGTCCGCCGCGTCGAGAAGCTGCTCGCCGACGGCGTTGAGCGCGTCAATCCGGTCGAGGACGATCGCGGCGAGCAGGTCGCCCTTCGTGGCGAAGTGGCGGAACACGGTGCCCTTGCCGACACCTGCCCGGCGGGCGATGTCGGCGACTGAGGCATCCAGACCACGCTCCGCGAACTCGTCCGCAGCCGCTGCCAGCAGCAGCCGCCGGTTGCGGGCGGCGTCGGCACGCAACGGGCGGGTCGAGGTCACGTTCCCCACCCTAGCAAGTTGACCGCCCGGTCCGCTTATTGCTAGCTTCGTTGCCGATAACCTGACCGTCCGGTCCGTTTTAACGGAGGAAACGCATGAAGGCAGTTGTCGTGACCGGCTACGGGCCCCCCGAGAAGTACACGGTGGCAGAGCTGCCGACGCCGCAACCTGGGCCGGGACAGATCCAGGTCCGGATCGCCGCCGCCTCGATCAATCCAGCGGACGTTCGGCTGCCCAGCGGCGATTTCCGCGATGTCGTGCCGCTGGAGTTTCCGCACGTGCCCGGCAACGACTTCGCCGGCACGGTCAGTAAGGTCGGCGCCGGCGTGACGGCCTACCAGGTGGGCGACGAGGTCTTCGGCCAGGCGGTGCCTCGGGCACTGCGCGCGATGGCCGGCGCGACCCGGCCGTCGCTGAGCACAGGCTCGCTGGCCGAGTACGCGGTCTTCGAGGCCGACACCCCGTTCCTGGCACATCGGCCGGCCGACATCGACATCGAGCAGGCGGCCGCCCTGCCCACCATCGGCCTGACCGCACGCGCACTGATGGCCACCGCCAAGGTGCAACCAGGCGAAACCGTCCTGGTCGTCGGCGCCACAGGCGGCGTCGGAACCGCAGTGATCCCGCTGCTCGTCGCCGCGCAGGCTCGGGTCATCGCCACCGCAACCGCCGCTGACGCGGACATCCTCCGAGCTCTCGGCGCTGACGAGACCATCGGATATGCGGAATCCGGGTACCCCTCCGACGTCGATGTCGCGTTCAACCTGACCGTACCCAGCGACCACCTCACCGGAATTGCAGGCGCCGTCCGCCCGGGCGGACGCCTCCTCACGATCACCTATCCGGTACCGCAACAGGAGTGGATCGGCCGCGACGACGTCAGCCTGCATTTCGTGCTGGACATGGACGGCACCCTCGGCGGGATGCGCGACGTCGCTGAACTGGCAGTCCGCGGCGGATTACCGGCCACGATCGGCGGCCGCTACACCCTCGACCAGGGCGCTCAAGCATGCGTCGACTTCGTTCGCCGGCACACGACCGGCAAGCTGGTCGTCACGATGTGAAGCCACTGCCATCGGCGCTTCCTGGCAGTCCCACCGTCCGACTACACACGCGCGACAGGACCCTCACGTGACAGCTGACATCCGCGAACTCCAGCAGGCATTCGACGAGGCTGAATTGCACGCCGACACTGACCGTTTGAACGCCCTGCTGGCGGAGGACTTCATGTCCATCGGCGAGCGGGGCTACCCTGCTGGACAAACGGCAGTGGATCGACCGACACGCCGACTTCGCCTACCTGTCCCTGACGACAACCGAACTCGGCGTGCGCCGATACGACCGCGCCGCGATCATGCGGTGCGTTCAGCGCGGCCGGGCGACCTGGCGTGGTGAAGTGATGACACTGACGGTCCGACTGAGCCAGACATGGGTCGAACTGCCCGACGGGTGGCGACTCGCCGGCATCCAGTTCAGTTCGCTCGACCCAGCCTGAGCGCCTATCCGCAAACCTGAGCCGACGCAGTGGTGCGGTGAGTTGAACCCTGCTCATCGTTTGTGTTGGTCGGCAAGAGGCATGGCCCTACTCGGCGTCACCTGACGCCTGGGCCGGGGCCCCTGGTGCGCGGGCGGACCAGCCCGCGGGGCCACCGGCACGGCGTTCCACTTCGCCGCGCCGACCAGGTCCCGGGCGTGCTCCAGCACGGTGGAGTCCGGGCGGGCCTGCCCGTCGGCGATGGCCCGGTCCAGGTCGTTGCCGCAGCGGGGTGAGCACGCTGTCGAAGTCGCGCCGGACGGGTTCGAGCAGCTGGTGGCCGAAGGAGCGGTGCAGCCGGGCGAAGAGCGGCTTGTAGAGCCGGGCCCGCTCGTGCAGCCCCGAGGAGTACGACATCGGGTTCTTCGGCCGCCGCCGGATGTAGCCGGGCAGCAGGTCGGCGAAGGCCCAGCTCGCGCAGTCGCCGGAAGATCGGCACCGAGACCACCGCGTTGATGATGTCGCCGTACTCGGTCAGCTCGGAGATCCGGATCGCCTCGCGCACGTCGGCCAGCCGGATGTCCCGCGGGCGCAGCTCGATGACCTCGTGCGGCACGCCCAGTTCGGCGGCGAGCCGCCGGGCGTACGCCACGTCGGGGCTGTCCGGCACGCCGACCGTGACCGCCACGCAGTCCGGGTGCAGTTGCGCGGCGTGCAGCAGGGCCAGCGAGCTGTCCAGACCGCCGGAGAGCACCACCCCGACGGTGAGGTCGGTGTCCAGCCGTGCCCGGATGCTGTCGGTGAGCGCGACCCGGACGAGCAGGGCGGCCTCGTCCGGGTCGTCGATCACCGGCAGCCCGTCGCCGATGGTGAGCAGGTCGACGTAGGGGCGCAGCCGGACCGGCCCGCCGGGCTCGGCCCAGCCGTGGTGCCCCGGCGGCACCTCGCTGATCGGCGCGTCGTGCCCGGCCAGCGCCTTCACCTCCGAGGCCAGGTGCAGGCAGCCCGGGGCGCGGGACCAGTAGAGAGGTTTGACCCCGAGCGGGTCCCGGGCCAGGTACGCCCGGCCGGTGGCCCGCTCCACCACCGCGAAGGCGTACTCGCCGCGCAGCCGGCGCACCGCCTCCTCGCCCCACTGCCGGAAGGCGGCGAGCACCACCTCGGTGTCGCCGGCGGTGCGGAAGTCGTGGCCGAGCCGCGTCAGCTCCGCGCGCAGCTCGTGGTGGTTGAAGACCTCGCCGTTGTAGCAGAGCAGGTGCCGCTCGTCGGGCGAGACCCAGGGCTGCACCGCCCGCTCGCGGTCCACCACCCGCAACCGTCGTACGCCGGCGAGCAGGCCGTCCTGCTGCCGGGTCTCGGTCACCTCGCCGCGCGGGGCGAGCACGGCCAGCATCCGCCGGAAGGTGGCCGGGTCAGCCTCGGGGCCGATGCTCAGCGCGATGCCGCACATCGGCTCAGACCCCCATCTCGGCCTCGTACGCCCGCCGGAACCGCGGGCGGGCGGCGGGAGCGAGGCAGAGGTGCCAGGCCTGGCCCTCGTCGACCACGTTGATCTCGCCGGCCTCCTGCCGGGCCAGCAGCAGGTCGGCGAGGAGGTCCCGGGCGCCGAACCGTCCGTACCAGGCCAGTTCCACGTCCGCCGCCCAGCCGAGGCAGTGCCCGCTGGGCACCATGGCGGCGTAACCGAGGCGGCGCAGCCGGTACTGGTGCTCGGCGCTGCGGGCCAGGCTGGTCACCCAGAGCGGCGGGGTGCCGGGCCCGGTGGCCGCGGCGAACTCCCGGCCCACGTCGTTGAGCAGCGCGATCACCTCACGCCGGGCCCGGCGGAACCGCAACCCGGCGGTACGCGGGGTGGCGTCCGGGCGCAGCCGCCGCTGGACGGCGCGCAGCCCGCGACCGAGGACGGTGGCGGCCTGCTGCTGGTAGCGGAAGGCGAGCAGCCCGCGCCGGCGCAGCCACTCCAGGTCGACCAGATCGGTGCTGGTGTCGACCTGACCGTCGGTGAGGAAGGTACCGCTGTCCCGCCACCACATCACGTCGATCCGGGAGAGCAGGTAGATCCGGACCAGCGCGGTGAGGTCGTGCGCGGAGCTGCGGGCGTTGGGCTGGTAGCGGGCCATCTCCAGCAGCAGCGTCTCCCGGGCGCCGACGAAGCCCTGCGGGGTGGCGTCGAGGACGGCGGCGATGGCCGGCTCGCGCAGCCGCTGGTCGAGCAGCACCTGGCGGGCGGTGGTCGACGGCGCGTCCGCCAGAGCGCCCACCTCGACCAGCAGCTCCGCCACCGCCGTCCGGTACGCGCCCAGGTCCGGCTGCGCGGGCCCGGTGCGGCGGCCGGCGGCCGGGGGCAGCCGACGGGCGGGAGCGGCGGACGCGACGGCGGACCCGGGCTGGTGGCCGGGGCTTCGGCTGGGCACTCGCATGGTCGGCCCCTCTCCGGGCAGGACACGGCGTGATCAAACCTGAACACACCGTAATCACCAGGATCGGTAGCTCCCCGAACAATCCTCCTATCTCCCTCCTAAGGTGCCTCATCCCGCCGAGAGGCCCTGCACCCAGGCGTAGTCCGGCGCCGCCGGCAGGCCGGGGTCGTGGCCGGCGCGCACCGCGTCGGCCAGGTGCAGCGCCGCGCCGAGGGCGGCGCGGAACAGCAGCGAGCCGGTGCTGACCCGGGCCACCCCGAGCCGGCCCAGCGCGGTCAGGTCGGGCCCGCCCGGCCGGTGCAGCACGTTGAGCGGCAGCCTCGCCTCGGCCACCAGCAACCCGACCGTGTCGTCCGGGGCCCCCGGGACGAACAGCCCGTCCGCGCCCGCCGCCCGGTAGGCCCCCGCCCGGTCCAGCGCCGCGGGCAGCGGATCGGGCACGGCCAGCCAGCAGGCATCCGTGCGGGCGTTGACGAACAGCCCCGGCACGGCCGCCCGCACCGCCGCGATCTTGGCGGCGGCCAGGTCCACCGGCGCGAGCGTCCCGTCCGGGCGGCCGTCCTCCAGGTTGACCCCGACCACGCCGAGCGCGGCCAGCTCGGCGACGTACCCGGCCACCGCCGCCGGGTCGTCGCTGAAGCCGTCCTCGATGTCGACGGTGAGCAGCACCGGCACGTCCCGCAGCCGGCGGGCCAGGTCGAGGGTGTCGCTCCGGGTCGCCCCGGTCCCGTCCGGCTTGCCGGCGGCCGCGGCCACCCCGAGGCTGGTGGTGCCGATGGCCGGGTGGCCCCGGGCGGCGAGCGCCGCGGCGGAGGCGTGGTCCCAGGCGTTGGGCAGCAGGAGGGGCTGGCCCGGCTGGTGCAGGGCTCGGAAGGTCGCGGCGCGGTCGGTCATCGGAACATCACCTCGAGGTTGGTCGGGACACGGAGGGTGGGGTGTGGGGCGTAGCGCGGGGGCGGCCCGGCGGGCCGGCAACGTTCCCGCAGCACCTCGATTACGCCGGCGGCGAGAGCGAGGGCGTGCCGCTCCCCCGGGCAGCCCCGCGGCCCGGCGCCGAAGGTCAGCACCGCGCCCGGACGGCCGGCGCGGAACCGGTCCGGGTCCGGGTGTGCGGCCGGGTCCCGGTTGGCCGCGTCGAAGCGGAGCAGCAGCGGGGCGTCCGGCCCGATCTCCCGGCCGCCGAGGCGTAGCGCGCCGGTAGCGACCCGGCGGGTGGCGCGCACCGGCGGGTCCAGGCGCAGCATCTCGGCCAGCAGGTCCGCGGTGCCGAGCGCGGCCGGCGCGGCCAGCCCGTGCCGGACCGCGGCGCCGATCAACCCGGCGGTGGCGTCGGCGGCCTGCACCAGGAGCCCGATCCGGTTCGCGGCGGCCTCGGCCGTAGCCGGTGGCGACATCGCCAGCAGCGCGGCCACCGCCCGGTCGGCGCGTGCCATTGCCACCGGGTCGGCGCCCGGGTGGTAGGCGGCGGCCACCGTGGTCACCGCCGGCACGGCCGCCGCCGGGTCCGCCAGGCCGAGCCGCGCCGCCAGCACCTCCAGGGGTACGCGCCGCGCCAGCCGGCCCATCACCTCCACGCGGCCCGCCGCCTCGACCCGGTCCAGCGTCGCCTCGGTCTGCCGGGCGGCCGCGTGGCGCAGTTCCTCCGGGTCGAGGTCGCCGAGCGCGGCCACCCCGAGCGCGCGCCGGCCCGGATGCCGGTCCGGGGCGCTGAACCGGCTGACCGTCCCGCGCAGCCAGGCCAGGGTGCCGGGCGGCCCGCCTGGCGCGACCGGCACCACGTACCGGGGGTCGGTCAGCACGGCGACGACGTCGGCGTGCCGGGTCACCACCCAGCCGCCGTCGACGGGCACCGGGGGCCCGCAGGCCGGCGTGTCAGGGGCGGGCGGGATCATGGGCCAACTCATCGCCCGACTGTATTGCCGTTTACCTTCGGCCCCGACCGAACTGTCGCGCGGTCGCCGGCTCTCGGACGCGGCGGCTTTCCGGCCGGAACGCGCCGCCAAGGTGGAGTCGATCAGCGCACCCCGGTGACGGGGTCAGGCGCGGGCGGGGCCGCTGTCGCGGGAGGGGGGCGGTGCGAGGGCCGCCGGGTCGACGGCGAGGGCGGCGGCCAGGGCGGGGCGGCCGGCCGGGGTGAGGCGGAGCGCCCGGCCGGTGCCTCGCGCGGTCCAGCCGAGGTCGAGGAAGCGCCGGCAGAGCGCGGCGCCGAGGGCGCCGGCCAGGTGCGGGCGGCGCTCGGTCCAGTCGAGGCAGTCGCGGACCAGTGGCCGCCGGGCGGCGCGCAGGGGCTCGACGGAGACGCCGAGGTCGGTCAGCCAGGCCACCCCGGCCGGGGTGAGCGCCAGGCCGCCGGCGCGGTCGAGCACGCCCCGGGCCAGCAGGGCGTCGTGCAGCAGCACGCCGAGCCGGCCGGCCAGGTGGTCGTAGCAGGTCCGGGCGTACGCGAGGGACGCCTGAGCCGACGCGGCGCGCAACGTGCGGGGCGGGGCCGCCGGGGCGGGCACCCGGCCGGCCAGGTCCTCGATGAGCTGGGCCACCGACGGGTCGGCGAGGCGGACGTACCGGTGGCGGCCCTGCCGCTCCTCGACCAGCAGCCCGCCGCGGACCAGCCGGGTGAGGTGGTCGCTCGCGGTGGACGGCGCCACGCCGGCGGACCGGGCGAGTTCGCCGGCCGTCCAGGCCCGCCCGTCGAGCAGGGCCAGGCAGAAGCCGGCCCGGGTCGGGTCGGCGAGCAGCGCGGCGAGGCCGGCCAGCGCGCGGCCGTCGGTGCGGGTGGTCATGCCGCCAATGCTGGCACGGGAACCGTTCGGCCCCCACCGACCGGTGCGGCGGCTCTTTACATCGTTGTCTCCAACGTTGTAGAACGGGGGGCACGCAGTGACCTCCGTCTACCTCCAAGGCAGGCCTGATGGGACACCTCCGCCGTGGCGGCGTGCTCGCCGCCGCACTCACGATGTTGCTGACCACGACCACGGCCACGGCGGCCGCGCCCGCCGCCGCCGCCGACCGCTACCGGAACCCGGTCTCGGCCGGCTTCGCCGACACCTTCGCCGACCCGGCCGTGGTCCGTGGGGACGACGGCCTCTGGTACGCCTTCGGCACCTCAGACCCGCTGCGCGAGGGCGAACGCCGGGCGCACCGGGTGCCGATCGCCCGCTCCGCCGACCTGGTCGACTGGACCTACGTGGGCGATGCCTTCGCCCCGGACCAGCGGCCGTCCTTCGCCGCTCCCGGTGCGGCGTTCTGGGCGCCCGACGTGCGCCGGGTCGCCGGCCGCTGGGTGATGTACGTGACCGTCACCGACACCACCGTCTCCGGCGACACCTTCGACACCGCGATCGGGGCGGCCACCGCACCCACCCCGACCGGACCGTGGACGTTCGCCGACGCGCCCGTGGTCGCCCCGCGTCCGGGCGGGGGCGGCGGCTACCTCTGGACCATCGACCCCAGCCAGTTCACCGATGTGGACGGCCGGTCCTACCTGTACTACGGCAGCTACTACGGCGGCATCTCGGTCACCGAGCTCTCCGCCGACGGGCTGCGCGCGGTCGGCGCGTCCACCATGGTCGCCGTCGACAACAAGTTCGAGGGCAGCTACGTGCTGCGCCACGACGGCTGGTACTGGCTGTTCGCCTCCACCGCGAACTGCTGCGCCGGGCCGGCCACCGGCTACTCCGTGCAGGTCGGCCGGGCGCGCGACCCGCGCGGGCCGTTCGTGGACCGGGACGGCCAGCGGCTGGACGTCTCCCGGGCCGGCGGCACGCCGGTGCTCACCCAGAACGGCAACCGCTGGATCGGCACCGGGCACCACGCGGTGGTCACCGACCTGTCCGGACAGGACTGGATCGCGTACCACGCGATCGACCGGGCCGACCCGTACCTGGACGAGCCGTTCGGGATCAACGAGCGGCCGATGCTGCTGGACCGCCTCGACTGGGTGGACGGCTGGCCGACCGTCAACGCCGGCGCCGGCCCCTCGGAGGGGCCCCGGCCCGCGCCGGTCACCACCGGCCGGATCGACGCCCGCTTCGACACCGCCGACCTGGACGGCTGGCGGGGCGGCGCGGGCCACTGGCGGGTGACCGGCGGCGTCCTGGTGGGCACCGGCACGCTGACCGCCCGGGCCGGGCTCGGCGGGGACGTGCGGGCCGAGGCCGACCTGCGACTGGCCGGGGCGGACGCGGCCGGGCTGCGGCTCGGCGCGGTGGAGGTGCGGGTCGGCGACGGCCGGCTGACCGCCCGGGACGCCGGCGGCGCGACGGCGAGCGTGCCGCTGCCCGCCGGGCTGGACCTCACCGACCGGCACAACCTGGCCGTGGAGGTACGCGGCCGGCAGCTCGTCGCCGAGCTGAGCCCGGCCCGCCTCGGCGACCAGCTCGCCGTGGTGACGCTGACGCTGACCCGGCCGGCGGCCGGCCCGCTCGCGCTGCGCGCCGGCGGCGGCCCGGCCGAGTTCGACAACGTCAGCCTGACCCGGCTGTACCGGCCGGTCCGGCACCCGGTCGCCCCGCCCCGGGTGGGCCCGGTGCTGCCCGGCTGGTCCGACGAGTTCACCGACGGGCTCGACCCGGCCTGGCGGTGGATCCGGCCCAACCCGGCCGCCACGGTGACCGGCGGCGCGCTGCGCTGGCCGGTCGAGTCGACCGACCTGGTCGGCACCGGCAACACCGCCGGGGTGCTGCTGCGC
This sequence comes from Micromonospora sp. NPDC023966, assembly GCF_040639095.1. NCBI lineage: Bacteria > Bacillati > Actinomycetota > Actinomycetes > Micromonosporales > Micromonosporaceae > Micromonospora > Micromonospora sp. NPDC023966. The sequence goes on from NZ_JBEZZJ010000015.1 coordinate 108,812, forward strand.
GACGCGCCGACGGGCGACTACGTCGCGGAGACGAAGGTGACCCTCGACCTGGGCGAGGACAGCGTCCGCAACTACCAGCAGGCGGGCCTGGTGGCGTACGTGGACGACGACCGGTTCGCCCGGCTGGCCCAGGTGGCCATCTGGAACACCCGCCAGGTCGAGTACGGCTACGAGCTGCCCTTCGCCGGCCAGCCGGTGTACGGCGGCAGCATCGTCGGCACCCCGGCCACCACCACCTGGCTGCGGCTGGCCCACCACGTCGACCCGGCCACCGGCGAACACGAGTTCCGCGCCGGGTCCAGCCGGGACGGCACGCACTGGACGTGGGGCGCGGTGTGGACCTTCCCGGCCGACACCACGCCCCGGATCGGCCTGGTCGCGCACGGCGGTGCCACCCCGGCGGTGACCGCGGAGTTCGACTACCTGCGGTTCCACCGCTGACCCGGGCGACCGGGGCCGCCCGGCTGCGGTTTACCGCCGGCCGTGCGGCCCCGGTCAGGCGCCGGGGCGCGGGCAGGCCGGGGTGAGCTCGCTGACCGTCCGGGTGTCGCTGTCGTAGCTGCGCGCCGCCACGAACTCCCCGCCCGGCCGGTCCGGCCCGGCCACCGCCCGCGCCCGGCGGCGGTCGGCGACGCCGAACCGCAGCGCCAGGCTCAGGTGCGGGACCCAGCGGCCGGGCAGGTGCCACGGGTGCGGCCCGGGCGCCCCGGCGAGCACGTCCCAGACCGCGCCGTGCAGGGCGACCAGCTGCGGAGCGGGGCGGACCAGCCAGACCAGCGGGGCGCTGCCATCGAGGACGGCCACCCGGTCCAGCCGGGCCGGCAGCGGCAGCGCCGCGTCGCAGAGGTCGGCGAGGCGCTGCTCGGCGCCGGGCGGGAACTCGTCGACCGACGCGAGGGTCAGGTGCGGGCGGTTGGTCGGGTGCGCGTTGCGGGCCAGGCTGGGCAGGCCGGCGGCGGCGAGCCGGTCCCAGGCCGCCCGTACCGCCTCCTCCAGTTCCGGCGAGCAGAGCAGTTCGACCGTACGCACGCCGTCAGGCTAGCCGCCGCCGGTGTGCGGCGGCGTCCCGTGGGGAATGCCGGCCGGATGAGCGCGCTGACCGAGACCGACGAACGCCACCTGCGCCGGGCCGTTGAGCTGGCCGCCGCCGCCCGGGACGCCGGGGACGGGCCGTTCGGCTCGCTGCTGGTCGACACCGACGGGCGGGTGCTGGCCGAGGAGGTCAACACCGAGCGGACCGACGGCGACGTCACCGCCCACCCGGAGCTGAAGCTGGCCCGCTGGGCGGCCCGGCAGCTGACCCCCGAGGCGGCCGCCGTGGCCACCCTGTACACGAGCTGCCAGCCGTGCGGCATGTGCGCCGCCGCCATCGAGCGCGCCGGCCTGGGCCGGGTGGTCTACGCGCTCAGCGCCGAGCAGCTCGCCCGGCTGCGCCCGGCGCCCCCGGCCACCCCGGTGGCGTACGCCGGCCCGGCCCTGTTCGACGAGGCCCGGGTGCCGGTCCAGCCGGCCTGAGCCGGTCGGCACGGGGTCAGAGCCAGCCCGCTTCCCGCGCCCGCCGGACCGCCTCGGCCCGGTCGGCCGCGCCGAGCTTCTGCACGCACGCGGCCAGGTGGTTGCGGACTGTCCCGGCCGCCAGGTGGGTCCGCCGGGCGATCACCGCGACCGGGGTGCCCAGCTCGGCCAGCCGCAGCGTCTCCAGCTCCCGCGGGGTGAGCGGGCACTCGGGCAGGGTCAGCGCCTCGGCCGCGAGGGCCGGGTCGACGTACCGCGCGCCGGCGTGCACCCGGCGGATCACGTCGGCCAGCGCGCCGCCGGGTGCCCCCTTGGCCAGGAACCCGCGCGCGCCCGCGGTCAGCGCCGGCCGGAGGTGGGCGGGCCGGCCGTGTCCGGTGAGGATCACCGTGGCGCAGCCGGGCAGCACGCGGGCCAGCTCGGCGGCGACCTGGATCCCGCCGGGCGCCGGCATCTCCAGGTCCAGCACGGCGACGTCGGGCCGGTGGGCCAGCGCGGCGGCCAGGGCGGCCCGGCCGTCAGCGGCGTGCGCCACCACCTCCAGGTCGGGCTCCAGGTCGAGCAGGGCCGCGAGGGCGAGCCGGATCAGCTCCTCGTCGTCGGCCAGCAGCACCCGGATCACGAGGCCACCGGCACGGTCGCCACCAGGTGGAACACCCCGTCCTCGGCGTACGCGCGGACGCTGCCGCCGGCCGGGGCGAGCCGGTCGGCCAAGCCGCGCAGGCCGCCACTGAGCCCGTCCGGGCCGGCGCCGCCGGCCCCGTCGTTGCGTACGGTCATCGTCACCCGGCCGTCCTCCCGCGTCAGCTCGATCCGGCACCAGCCGGCCCGGCTGTGCCGCAGCACGTTCGTCCCGGCCTCGCGCAGCACGGCGGCCAGGTCGGCGGCGACCGGCGGGGGCAGCTCGCCGGCCGGCGGCACCACGGTGCAGCGCACCCCGCTGGAGCGCAGCACCTCCCCCACCGCGGCCAACTGCTCGGCCAGGTCGACGGCGCGGTAGCCGTGCACGGCCTCGCGTACCCGGGTCAGGGCGGACCCGGCGAGCCGGCGCACCTCGGCCGCCTCCCGGCCGGCCCGGGCGGCGTCGACCGGCGCGAGCCGTTCGGCCAGCTCCGCCTTGAGCGCGATCACGGTGAGGTCGTGGCCGAGCAGGTCGTGCACGTCGCGGGCGAAGCGCAGCCGCTCCTCGGCGGCAGCGAGCCGGGCCCGGGCGTCCTGCCCCTGCCGGGCCTCGACGACCAGGTCCCAGAACCAGACCTGGAGCCAGGTGACCGCGGCGCTCCCGGCGCCGATGCCGCCGGTGACGAGCAGGGCGGTGCGCAGCGGCCCGCCGGTCGCCTGGGTCACCGCGGCCGACGCGCCGAGCACCGCGGCCGACGCGAGCAGGGCGGGCAGCGGCCGGAACAGCAGCGGGGACATGCCGACCAGGGACGCGCCCAGCCAGGCCCAGGTCGGCCAGGCGCCGGCGGCGACCGGGCCGACCAGCGGCAGGCTGAGCAGGGCGGCCAGCGCCAGCGCGGCGTGCCGGCGGCGCCGGCGGCGCCCGGCGAGCCAGGGGGTGACCGCCGCGTGCAGCACGGCCGCCTGGGCGGCGGCGAAGCCGGCCAGCCCGAGCAGGCCGAGCGCCAGGCGCAGCGGGTCCGGCTCCCGGGCCAGCCCGGCGCCGGGCAGCAGCAGGGTGGTCCAGACGTTCGTCGCCAGCGACACCAGGGTGAGCTGCCGGGCCCGCCGCAGCCGGCGGTCCGGCGCGTCGACGGTCATGTCCGCCGATCCTAGGGCCAGTGGTCGCCCGGTTCACCCCTGCGGAATGTCACGCCGTACCCGTGCGCGACGCACGGTTTTCCGGTGACGGACGCGCCTGGTACCGGATGCGGGGCGCCGGCAGGGTCAGGGCATGACCGAGACGACGGTACGCGTACCCCTGCGGAACGACGCACGACGGCTGGCCGGCCACCTGGCCGGGATGGTCGTGGCGATGGTGGTCGGGATGCTGCTGCTCGGCCCGCTGTGGCGGGCCGGGACGAACCTGCTGGGCGGGGCGGACGTGCTGGCCCGGGCGGATGTCGGCGCGCTGGTGATGGCGACGGACATGGGGCTGGGCATGGCCGCCTGGATGTGGCACCGCGGCCACGGGTGGGCCCCGACCGCCGAGATGGTGGCGGTCATGTACGTCCCGTTCCTGCTGCTGCTCCCGCCCTGGTGGGCCGGACTGGTCGGGGACGACACGCTGATGCTCGGCGGCCATCTGCTGATGCTGCCGGCGATGGCGCTGGTGGCGCCGCGGCACCGGCAGGCGCACCCGGCGCCAGCCCGCCGCCACCCGGTGGCCGCCGCCGTGGCGCGCCGGTGGCCGACCGGGTTGGCCCTGCTCATGACGGTGGACCTCTGGGTCGCGCCGACCGTGTTCTCCCCGTGGACGCTGCTGGTGCTGCCGGCCGGCTACCTGCTCATCGGCACCTGGCGGCGGCAGTGGGGCGACCGCCGGAACCTGGCCTGGCAGCTCGCCGGCCTGGCCGGCTGGGGCGGGCTGGCCGCGGGCGCCCTGCTCGCGCCGGGCGGTCTCGCCGGTGTGCTGGTCGGCCTCGGCTGGCTCGGGCACGCCGCCTGGGACGTGGCGCACCACCGCACGGCCCGGGTGGTGCCCCGCGGGTACGCCGAGTGGTGCGGGGTGGTGGACGCCGCCGTCGGGCTGACCACCCTGCTGGCCGTCCTGTCCGGGTGATCGGGCGCAGGCACGGGGCCCGGCCGGACCACCCGCGACGTGGCGGGGTCGACGGTTTGCGACGGTCGCCGCGACGGCCGGGTGGCGGTGATGAAAAGCTTGCCCCATGAGTTCCGCACCAACCCCGACCGATCCCGCCAACCCCGCCGAGGACGAGGCCGCCGCCTTCGCCGACCTCGGGCTGCGCTCCGAGCTGCTGAACGCGCTGGCCGTCCTCGGCTACGAGGAGCCGACCCCGATCCAGCGGGAGGCGATCCCGCCGCTGCTCGCCGGCCGGGATCTGCTGGGCCAGGCGGCGACCGGCACCGGCAAGACCGCCGCGTTCGCCCTGCCGCTGCTGCAGCGGATGCCCGACGACCGTTCCGGCGGGGACCCGGTGTCGCTGGTGCTGGTGCCGACCCGGGAGCTGGCGGTGCAGGTCTCCGAGGCGTTCCACCGCTACGGCAAGGACCTGGGCGCCCGAGTGCTGCCGATCTACGGCGGCCAGCCGATCGGCCGGCAGCTGCGCGCCCTCGACGCCGGCGTGGACGTGGTGGTGGCGACCCCGGGCCGGGCGCTGGACCACATCGCCCGCGGCACCCTGCGGCTGGGCGCGCTGGCCACGGTGGTGCTGGACGAGGCGGACGAGATGCTCGACATGGGCTTCGCCGAGGACATCGAGGCGATCCTGGAGCACGCCCCGGCCGGCCGGCAGACCGTGCTCTTCTCGGCCACCCTGCCGGCCCGGATCGACGGGCTGGCCCGCCAGCACCTGAACGACCCGGTGCGCATCCGGATCGAGCGCGAGCAGCCGGTGGCCGGCGCGGCACCGCGGGTGCGGCAGAGCGCGTACATCATCGCGCGGGCGCACAAGCCGGCGGCGCTGGGCCGGGTGCTGGACGTGGAGTCACCCACCGCGGCGATCGTCTTCTGCCGCAGCCGCGAGGAGGTGGACCGGCTCACCGAGACGATGAACGGCCGGGGCTACCGGGCCGAGGCGCTGCACGGCGGGATGAGCCAGGAGCAGCGCGACCGGGTGATGGGCCGGCTGCGATCGGGCACCGCCGACCTGCTGGTGGCCACCGACGTGGCGGCGCGCGGGCTGGACGTGGAGCAGCTCACCCACGTGGTCAACTACGACGTCCCGTCGGCGCCCGAGTCGTACGTGCACCGGATCGGCCGGGTGGGCCGGGCCGGCCGGGAGGGCGTGGCCATCACCCTGGCTGAGCCGCGCGAGCACCGGATGCTCAAGACCATCGAGCGGGTCACCGGCCAGCGGATCGCGGTCGACAAGCTCCCCACGGTGGCGGACCTGCGTACCCGGCGGCTGGAGCTGACCCAGGCGGCGTTGCGGGAGTCGCTGCTGGAGGACGACCTGGAGCCGTTCCGGGCGATCGTCGAGTCGCTGACCGACGAGTTCGACCTGGTGGAGGTCGCGCTGGCCGCGGTGCGGCTGGCCCACGAGGCCACCCTGCCCGGCACGGCCGACGAGGAGGAGGAGATCCCGCAGGTCGCGGTCCGCGCGCCCCGGGAGCCCCGACCGGGGTACGACGGCCGGGACCGGCGCGGCGCTGGCGCGCGTCCCCGCGCCGGGGGCACCACGCAGGTCTTCATCGGGCTGGGCCGGCGCGCCGGGGTACGCCCGCAGGACCTGGTCGGGGCGATCACCGGGGAGACCGGGGTCAGCGGCCGGGACATCGGCTCGATCGAGATCGCCGACCGGTTCTCCCTGGTGGAGGTGCCGTACGGGGTGGCCGACGAGGTGATCCAGGGCCTGCGCGGCAGCACCATCAAGGGCCGCAAGGCCACGGTGCGCCGGGACCGGGACCGGGAATCCGACGGCGGCGACCGTCGGCCGGGCCGGGACCGCCGCTGAGCCCCGACGCTCACCCCGAGCCGTCCTGCTGACCGGTCCGGGGGTGGCCGGACGCCCGGAAGCCCCCGCCGTCCGGGGACGGCGGGGGCTTCCGGATGCGGGACCGGTCAGGCCGCGGCGAGCGGCTGGCCGCCCAGGGTCTCCGCGTCGACGTCGGCCGGGCGCAGCGCCAGGGCGAGCACGTCGGCGACGTCGGCGAGGGTGTGGATGGTCAGCGCCTCGCGGACCTCGGTGGGCAGGTCGTCCAGGTCCGGCTCGTTGCGCTTCGGGATGATCACCTCGGTCAGCCCGGCCCGGTGGGCGGCGAGCAGCTTCTGCTTCACGCCCCCGATGGGTAGCACCCGGCCGGAGAGGGTCACCTCGCCGGTCATCCCGAACTCGGGGCGGACCGGCCGGCCGGTGACCAGCGAGGCCAGCGCCGTCACCATGGTGATGCCGGCACTCGGGCCGTCCTTGGGCACCGCGCCCGCCGGGAAGTGCACGTGGATCCGCCGCCCGGCGAGGGCGTTCGGGTCGATGCCGAGGCGTCGCCCGTTGGAGCGCAGGTACGACAGCGCGATGTGCGCCGACTCCTTCATGACGTCGCCGAGCTGACCGGTGAGGGTCAGCCCCGGCTCGCCCTCCATGCTGGTCGCCTCGATGAAGAGCACGTCCCCGCCGGCGCCGGTGACCGCCAGGCCGGTGGCCACGCCGGGCACCGCCGTCCGCTCGGCCGACTCCGGGGTGAACTTGGGCCGGCCCAGGTAGCGGGCGAGGTTGTCGGTGTCGACGCGGACCGGCGCCGGGTCGGACGCCAGCGCCACGGTGACCTTGCGCAGGATCTTCGCCAGGGCCCGTTCGAGCTGCCGGACGCCGGCCTCCCGGGTGTACTCCCCGGCGATCAGGGCCAGCGCCTCGTCGGCGACGGTGACCTCCTTGGCGGTCAGCCCGGCCCGCTCCCGCTGCCGGGGCAGCAGGTGGTCCCGGGCGATGGCCACCTTCTCGTCCTCGGTGTAGCCGTCCAGGGTGACCAGCTCCATCCGGTCCAGCAGCGGGCCGGGGATGCTCTCCACCACGTTGGCGGTGGCCAGGAACAGCACGTCGGACAGGTCGAGGTCGACCTCCAGGTAGTGGTCCCGGAAGGTGTGGTTCTGCGCCGGGTCGAGCACCTCCAGCAGGGCCGCGGCCGGGTCGCCGGAGTAGCCAGCGGCCAGCTTGTCGACCTCGTCGAGGAGCACCACCGGGTTCATCGAGCCGGCCTCGCGCAGCGCCCGGACGATCCGGCCGGGCAGCGCGCCGACGTAGGTGCGCCGGTGGCCGCGGATCTCGGCCTCGTCGCGGACGCCGCCGAGGGAGACCCGGACGAAGTTGCGGCCGAGCGCCCGCGCGACGGACTCGCCGAGGCTGGTCTTGCCGACGCCGGGCGGGCCGGCCAGGGCGAGCACGGCGCCGGAGCCGCGTCCGCCGACCACGCCGAGGTTGCGCTCGGCGCGCCGGTTGCGCACCGCCAGGTACTCCAGGATGCGGTCCTTCACGTCGGCCAGGCCGGCGTGGTCGGCGTCGAGCACCGCGCGCGCCGCGGCCAGGTCGGTGTTGTCCTCGGTACGCGTGCTCCACGGCATCTCGAGGACGGTGTCCAGCCAGGTCCGGATCCAGCCGGCCTCGGGCGAGGCGTCGCTGGCCCGCTCCAGCTTGCCGACCTCCCGCAGGGCCGCCTCGCGGACCTTCTCGGGCAGGTCGGCGGACTCGACGCGGGTGCGGTAGTCGGCGGAGCCGTCCGGCTCGTCCTCGCCGAGTTCCTTGCGGATCGCGGCAAGCTGCTGGCGGAGCAGGAACTCGCGCTGCGACTTCTCCAGCCCCTCGCGGACGTCGCTGTTGATCTGCTCGGTGACCTCCTGCTCGGCCAGGTACTCCTTCACCCAGCCGACCAGTAGCTCCAGCCGGGCGGTGACGTCCGGGGCGGTGAGCAGCTCGGTCTTCTGCGCCAGGGTCAGCCAGGGCGCGTAGCCGGCGGCGTCGGCCAGCTCGGAGAGGTCGGTCATCCGCTCCATGGCGTCGATGACCTGCCAGGCGCCGCGCTGCTGAAGGACCGAGGTCATCAGCGCGCGGTACTCGCGGGCGAGCTCCCGGGCCCGGCCGGCCGGGACGGGTTCGTCGAGGGTGGTCGCCTCGACCCAGAGGGCGGCGCCCGGTCCGGGCACGCCGGAGCCGATCCGGGCTCGGGCGAGGCCACGGATCACGGCGGCGGGCTCGCCGCTGGGCAGCCGGCCCACCTTCTCGATGGTGGCGACAACGCCGACCGAGCCGTACTCGCCGTCGAGGCGCGGCACGGCGAGCAGCTTCTTGTCGCCGGTGGCGCGGGCCGCGTCGACCGCGGCCTGGGTGGTCGGGTCGAGGGTCACCGGGATGACCATGCCGGGCAGCAGGACGGCGTCGGTCAGAGGAAGTACCGGAAGAGTTGCCATCGAACACCTGCTATCACGTTGGGTTGAGCGTGTAAGGCTCAAGTAACAAACCGTCTCCCTTGTTCCGCCCTGTGACCCACGCCACTCCTTCCACCCGGCCGGGCACGCCGCCGCGTGTGAGCGGCCATTTGCGCCGCGGCGATATGCCGACTCGCCGAATGGCGAAGGGCGGGTATTGTTGCGAAATTGCCACGAGATACGTCAAACTCATAGCCACACCCCGCCCGACACAGGGAGTAATGGCGATGGCAAGGAAAGTAATCACCGTTCTGACCGACGACCTCGACGGCGGAAAGGCCGATCGGACCGTCGAGTTCAGCCTGGACGGTGTGGCGTACACGATCGACGTCTCCGACGAAAACGCCGGCGTTCTCCGCAAGGCGCTGGACCCGTACATCAGCGCTGGCAGGCGGATCGGGCGCGGCCCGGTGGAGGCCGGGCGGGCGGCGCGGGGCGTGACCCGCCCGAGCACCTCGGGAATGGACCGCGAGCAGAACCGCGCCATCCGGGAATGGGCCGTCAAGAACGGCTACGAGATTTCCGAGCGGGGCCGCATCCCCGTCTCGGTGGTGGAGGCCTACAAGAACCGCTGAACCTCCCGGTTCACCGTCGGGCACCCCGGGGTCACGCTGAGAAATCGGCCTGGCCCCGGTCGGCTTTTCCCGGCGTTAACAATTTTCAGCCGGGCGGGGAATCCCGGCAGGGGACTTCACCCCCGCGTTCGGCCCCTGCGGAGGGCCCGCGACACCTGACCTGGGAGCGCATCGGTGCGCGTCAGCATGGCGACCAGCGCCGGCACGGCCGGCCGGCCGAACGAGGACTTCGCCGGCGCGGTTCCCGGCGCCGCGGTGCTGCTCGACGGCGCCGGCATCCCCGGAACGGAATCGCTCTGCTCCCACGGTGTCGCCTGGTACACGCACCGTCTCGGCGGTGCGCTGCTCGGCCGGCTGTCGCGGGGCGACGGGCGGGGTCTCGCGACGATCCTCGGCAACGCGATCGGCGAGATCGCCGCCGAGCACCGGGGCACCTGCGACATCACGAACCCCAGCAGCCCGCAGGCGACCGTGGCGATCGTCCGCGCCCACCGGGGCCGCCTGGAGCACCTCCTGCTCGCGGACTCCTTCCTCGTCCTCGACCAGGTCCGGGGCGGCCCGCAAGTCGTCACCGACGAGCGTGAGGTCGTCGCCAGGCGCGTCTGCTCCGCGCCCCTGGACGGCGTTCGCCGAGGAACGCCGGAGTACGACCGCATCCGGGCGTCCTGCGCCGAGGCGTTGCGCGCCCGCCGGAACCAGCCGGGCGGCTACTGGATCGCCAAGGACGATCCGCGCGCGGCGGAGGAGGCGATGACCGGCAGCCGGCCCCTGCACGACCTGGACGGCGTCGCGCTGCTCAGCAACGGCGCCAGTCGCATCGTCAGCCCGTACGCCCTGACCGACTGGGCCGGCGTCCTCGAACTGCTCGCCGCCGACGGGCCGGCCGAGGTCGTCCGCCGCGTGCGACGGGCCGAAGCCGACAGCCCGGCCGGCACCGCCGCGCCGGTACCGGACGACGCCACGGTCGTGCACTGCACCGACCTGGCCCGCTTCGAGGTCGACGACGAGACGGGGCCCGCCGGAGGCCGCTGAGGCCGGCCCCGACAGGGGAGGGCACGCACGGAACGGCCGGAGCAGCCCGGGGCGTACCCCCCGGGCGGCTCCGGCCGCGGTGCTCAGTTGACCCGGATCCGCACCACGTCGATGGCCGGGGTCTGGTTCGCCCGTTCCATCATCGGGATGCGGTGCGAGCCGTCACCGGCCCAGACCGCGCACTGCGCGAGGCCCGACTGGGGCAGGCCGGGGACCTGGATGGTGACCTGGTCGGCCTGGTTGCTGCCGCCGCCGTCCTCGGTCGCCACGAAGAACGCCGGAACGTCCTGCGGGTTCGACGGCGCCGCCTGGGTGGTTTGCAGCATCCGGCAGGCGGTGTGGAAGTGCCCGCGGACCAGGCCCTGGTCGTTGAGCAGCGAGCTCTCGACGTAGTAGCCACCCTGGCCGGCGGCGAGGAACCGGTCGCGGATCAGGTTCCGGGTGCTGACCCGGAGGGTGAACGGCCGGTTGCGCTGGACCCGGTTCGGGAACTGCGTGATGAGCAGCGAGGGGTTGTTGGCGGCGGAACCGACCTCACCGAACGCCGTGCTCACGCAGCGGTTTCCGTTCTGGAAACCGTCGTGCGCCTGGAGCTGGCTGTCGGTGCAGTCCTTGGCGAGCACGTTCAGGCCGTTGTTGCCGCCGTTGTTGCCGCCGTTGTTACCGCCGTTGTTACCGCCATTGTTACCGCCGGTCTGCCCGCCGTTGTCACCACCGGTCGGCGTGCCGCTCGGCGCGCCGGTCTGCCCACCGTTGTTCCCGCCGCCGTTGTCGCCGCCGTTCTGCGCGTTGTCGGCGAGGGCGCACTGGGCCAACTGGTCCAGGCCCTGCGGGCGCTCGGCCACCCGGCCGATGGCCGTGGCGATCCGGTTCAACGTCGCGGTCCGCTTCTCGGCGAGCGGCCGCAGGATCACGTTCTCGATGAAGTCGCCGCCGTTGCGGGCGCCGTCCGCCGCGAGCCGCCGGTTGGCCTCGGCGATCTGGCTGTCCAGCAGGGCGAGGTTGCGGTCCACCTCGGCGCGCGCCCGGTCGGGCACCTGCGGCAGCTTGCTCCGCACGTCCGGGCAGGCCACGGTCGGGGTCCCGGCGCCCGCGCCGCCCCCCTTGGTCTGCTGGCACTCGACGGACGACATCTGCCCGTCACCCCAGTGGTTGCGCACCCAGCGGCCGTTCTGCCAGGTCCGGGTGGTGCTCCCCCGGCCGTCCGGCGCGGTGGCCCCCGGGCTCGCGGCCACACAGGACGCCGAGGCGGTACGGACGGTGGTCCGCCGGTCCTGGGCGGACGAGATCTGGGTGACGGCGACGATTCCGCCGAAGACCGCGAGCGTGCCGACCACGGCCAGCAGACGCTTGCTCCGCGCGTTACCGGATGACCGGCGCGCCCGTGTGGACCTGCGCATCGAATTGCTCTCCTTCTCGATCCGGTAGTTGACTGGTGACCCCGGCGGACCGATGGAATTCGGGGTGAGGATCACTGCGACGTTCCGGTCGCACGTCGATGACCGACGATGCCCTTTCCGCACCGTCCCCGCGCCGTCCGGCGCGGCGGGGAAGCTCTGCGTCCATTCCCGCTTAGGTACGGAGCGAGGGCGGCGAAGGTTCAACCGGGCATCGGGAGAATTCGCGGAGAAACCCGCGGGGGCCGGCCGGGGGCCGGAGAGGGCCGGTCAGTCGGCGCAGAGATGGTCGAAGGCGAAGCCGCCGTCGAACTCGTCGCGCCGGGCGGCCAGCCGCCGGATCTGCCCGCGCAACTCGTCCCGGTCCATCAGGGACGGCGCGGCGGCATCGAGGGCGCGCAACCGCTCCCCGACCGCCACGACGGCCAGGTCCTCGGCGAGCTGGCCCGGGTCCACCCCGCAGGAGAAGCGCTGCGCGGCCAGATGCACCCGCTCGACCAGGCAGCGCCCGGGGCGCACCTCGACCCAGCTCCAGCCCTCGGCCGGGCCGTCCGTCCACCGCACGTGCAGCCCGCGGACGATCGGGTCGGCGAGCCGGCGCTCCACGTACGCCTCGACGGCGGCGGCCCGGGTCAGCGCCCCGAGGTCGTTGACCGGCCCGCGCCGCCCGTCCGGGAGCCGGCCGACGATGTCCCGGAACCCGACCGCGTCGCCGGTGTCCCGGTCGGTGCCGGCGGCGTAGCCGCGGGCGTCGATGACGTACTCGACGAAGCGGCGGGCGTGCTCGGCGCCACGCAACGTGGCCGACTCGATCCGCAGCAGCGGCAGGCCGACCGCCGCGCAGACGGCGCTGGTCATCCGCTCGGCCCGGCGGGCGGGCGACCCGGCGGGCGCGGGCGCGGCGAACTGCACGGCGAACAGCGGCAGGCCGGTGTCGCCGGCGCAGACCACCTGGTCGAAGCCCTCCCGACCGGCGGTGCTCCACTGGTGCCCGGTGACCCCCGGCGGCCGGCCCTGCACCAGCTCGCCGAGCCGCCGGGCCGGGTAGCCGACCTGGCCGGCGCGGTTGAGCTGCGGCGCGACCCCGGGCAGGATCGGACGCAGCCAGGAGGTGGCCACGCTGCCGGTGCTCGTCATCTCGCCAGATCCATCCGTCGCTGGTGTCGACGCCCGAGTCTAGGGCGTCGATCATGGTGGCCGCCTCGGCGGTGCGGCGGAATCCGGTTGCCCGGACCGCCCGGGCCCGCTGGAATCGGCCGCGTGCAGATCTTTCTGACCACCGGACGGCTGGTGCTGCGCGAGTTCACCCCGGACGACGCCCCGCTCCTGACCGAGCTGGACAGCGACCCGGCCGTGATGCGCTACCTGGCCGGCGGGCGGCCCACTCCGGCCGCCGAAATCCGGGACCGGGTGCTGCCCACCATGCTGGCCGCCTACCGCCGGCCGCCCGGGCTGGGCTGGTGGGCGGCGGAGCGGCGGACCGACGGCGCCTTCCTGGGCTGGTTCGAGTTCCGGCCGCTACGCGACGGCGACCCCCGGGAGGTCGAGCTGGGCTACCGGCTGCGCCGGGCCGCGTGGGGCGCCGGGTACGCCACCGAGGGCGCTCGGGCGCTGGTCGACCACGGCTTCACGGCGCTCGGCGTCGAGCGGGTGGTGGCCACCACCATGGCGGTCAACGCCGGGTCCCGCCGGGTGATGGAGAAGGCCGGGCTGGCATACCTGCGGACGTTCCACCAGGACTGGCCCGAGGCGATCCCCGGCTCGGAACACGGCGAGGTGGAGTACGCGCTGACCCGCGCGGAGTGGGCCGCACGCCGCGCGGCATGCTGACGGGCGTCGATGCGCGACGATGGCGCGGACGAGGGAGGGAACGTCGTGCGGGTGGTGTCGCTGGTGCCGTCGTTGACCGAGGCGGTGGCGCTGACCCGCTCCGAGGTGCTGGTGGGCGCCACGGACTGGTGCTCCCACCCGGCCGGGCTGGACGTCGCCCGGGTGGGCGGGAGCAAGTATCCGGACCTGGACCGGGTACGTGCGCTCCGGCCCGACCTGGTGCTGCTCAACGAGGAGGAGAACCGCCTCGCCGACGCGGAGGCCCTGCGGGCGGCCGGCGTGCCCGTGCGGGTCACCTTCCCCCGTACCGTGCCGGAGGCGTTGACCCAGCTCGGCGAGCTGGTCGCCGCGCTCGGCGTGCCCGGCGAGCCGGGCTGGCTGCGGGCCGCCCGCCGGGCCTGGGCCGCGCTGCCCGAGCCGGCGACACCGCGCGCGGCGGTGGTGCCGGTGTGGCGGCGCCCCTGGGTGGTGCTCGGCCGGGACACCTTCGCCGGTGACGTGCTGCGCCGGCTCGGCGTCGCCAACCGGTACGCCGACCACCCGGAGCGCTATCCCCGGCCGAGCCTCGACGAGCTGCGCGCCCGCGAGCCCGAGCTGGTGGTGCTGCCGGACGAGCCGTACCGGTTCACCGCCGACGACGGGCCGGAGGCGTTCCCCGGCGTGCCGGCCGCGCTGGTCTCCGGCCGGCACCTCACCTGGTACGGGCCCTCGCTCGCGGAGGCTCCCGCGCTGCTCGCCGCCCAGCTCGCCGCAGCGGCCTGAGCCCCGTCGTTCGCGCGGCGGGCCGACCGGACCGGGCCGGAAGGGGACCAAGGTCCCGGTCGGGAGGGCACCGGTCGGCCCTGCTCGCCGACCGCTCACGGCGGTGGAATGAATGTGCCACCGGACAAGCGCGGTGCGAGGCACAGGAAGGGACGTGGACACCATGACCGCGACGATCGAGCGGATCACCGCCAACACCATCGCTCCGGCGGCCGAGACCACCGGGCACGCCGAGACCACCCGACAGAAGGCCACCCGGTACGTCTTCGCCGGGCTGCGGATCGCCCTGGGCTGGACGTTCCTCTGGGCCTTCCTCGACAAGATGTTCAGCCTCGGGCACGAGACCGCGGCGAAGAACGCCTGGATCAACGGCGGCAGCCCGACCAAGGGATTCCTGACCTTCGGCGCGGCCGGCCCGTTCAAGGGGTTCTACCAGGAGATCGCCGGCGCGGCGTGGGCGGACTGGTTGTTCATGCTCGGCCTGCTCGGCATCGGCGTGGCCCTGCTGCTCGGCATCGGCACCCGGGTCGCCGCGGTCGCCGGCGGACTCCTGCTGCTCATGATGTGGACGGCCGTGCTGCCCCCGGAGAACAACCCGTTCCTGGACGACCACCTCATCTACGCGGGTCTGCTGGCCGGTCTGGCCCTGGTCAACGCCGGTGGCACCCTCGGCCTCGGCCGGGCCTGGGCGAAGCTCCCCGTCGTCCAGCGGCTGCCCTGGCTGAAGTGAGGTCACCGCGGGCAGTGCCCACCGGGCGGGCGTCACCGAGAGGGGGCGCCCGCCACTTTCGTGCCCTCCCACCGGTCCCTGCCGCCACGCCGCGGCGGGGACCGACGCGTATCGGCCGGCCGCGATCCGGCAGGATCGACGGGGACCGCACTTGTCAGCACCGAGGAGACCCGCTCATGGAGAAGCCCGAGGTTGGCCCGATCGAGGGCGCGCCGCCCGCCGATCTCGTCATCGAGGACATCACGGTCGGCGACGGCCCGGAGGCCCGCCCCGGCCAGCTGGCCAGCGTGCACTACGTCGGCGTGGCCCACTCGACCGGTCGCGAGTTCGACGCGTCGTGGAACCGGGGTGACACGTTCGAGTTCCCGCTCGGCGGCGGCCAGGTCATCGCCGGCTGGGACCAGGGCGTGGTCGGCATGAAGGTCGGCGGCCGGCGCCGGCTGACCATCCCGCCGCACCTGGGCTACGGCGCCCGGGGCGCCGGTGGCGTGATCAAGCCGAACGAGACGCTGGTCTTCGTGGTGGACCTGGTCGGCGTCCGCTGACCCGAGGACCGTGGGCAGGGCCGTCGGCGGCACGCCGGCGGCCCTGCGGCGTCCGGCCGGTCAGGCCGCGGCCAAGGTGACCAGCTCCCGGGCCGACTCGCGGACCGGCAGCACCCGGTGCAGGCCGGTGGCACGCAGCACCCGGGCGACCACCGGGTCGGGGTCGACCAGCACCAGCTCGCCGCCGCGGGCCCGGACCCGCAGGTGGGCGGCGACCAGCGCGCGGACCCCGGCCGCCGAGAGCAGCCGCACCCCGGACAGGTCGACCCGCAGCACCGGCCGCGCCGGTGCCGCCCAGAGCGCGGCCCGGAACGCCGCCACGGTCGCGATGTCGATCTCGCCGACCGCGCGCAGGTCCACCACGTGGTCACTCACGCTCATCGCCACGTGGAACCGGTCGCCGCTCTCTCGCATGTCCCCGAACCTATCCCCCACCACCGACAGTTCCACCGCTCCCGCCACGGGGTTCCGGGTAGGTCCCGGGTGACGACCCTGAGCGGCCTCCGGGTCATCCCGCAGGTGCACGTGAGCCCGGGTCCGCGGCGGAACACGCCGCCGGGGACTCCCGTCCGGGGGCATCGGCGGGGAAGAATGGCCGGATGGTCGTCCCCCGCCCGCGAGCGCCCCTGCTGATCCGGCCGGTCCGTGAGCCGGCCACCGTGCCACCGCCGCTGGACGGGCCGTGGGCCCCCACCGACGCCCGGCTGGACCGGGCCGACCTGCTGCCGCTGCCCGATGGCGCGCACGGCCCGGAGGACGTGCTGATCGACCCGGACGGCCGGGTGGTCAGCGGCGACGAGGACGGCCGGCTCTGGTGGTGGCCGGCGGACGCCCCGGCCGGCACCCGCCCCACGCTGCTGGCCGAGACCGGCGGCCGGCCGCTCGGCATCGAGCTGGACCCGGTCGACGGCGGGCTGGTGGTCTGCGACGCCTACCGGGGGCTGCTGCGGGTCACGCCGGACGGGGCGGTGCACGAGTTGACCGGGACGGGGCCGCCGGTGCACCTGGCCGACAACGCCGCGGTGGCCCGTGACGGCACGATCTACTTCACCGACTCGTCGGACCGGTTCCCGCTCTCGCACTGGAAGCGGGATCTGCTGGAGCACCGACCCAACGGCCGGGTGCTGGCGTACGACCGGCGGACCGGGCGCACCGAGGTGGTGGCGAGCGGGCTCTACTTCCCCAACGGGGTGGCGCTCACCCCGGACGAGTCCGCGCTGATGCTGGTCGAGACGGCCACTCACCGGCTGCTCCGGGTGGACCTGCCCGACGGCCGGGCCACCGTGCTGGCCGACCTGCCGGCCTACCCGGACAACGTCTCGGCGGTGGGCGACGGGACGTACTGGATCGCGCTGCCCAGTCCCCGGCTGCCGATCATGGAGAAGCTGCTGCCGCATCCCCGGGTGCGCCAACTCGTCGCGCTGCTGCCCGGGGCGGTGCAGCCGCAGCCTCGCCGCTACGGGCTGGTCGCGCTGGTGGACGGGACCGGGCGGGTGCTGCGCACGCTGCACGGCCCGAGCGGGGCGTACCCGATGGTCACCGGCGTGCGGCAGCACGGGCGGTGCCTCTGGCTGGGCAGCCTGACCGCGGCGGGCGTGGCCCGGGTCGACCTCGACTGAACCGGCCGGGGCCGGCCCGCCTTCGCGGGTCGGCCCCGGCCGTTCCTCCCCGTGGGTCAGCCGCCGGTGTTGCTCTTGGACGGGGCCGGGGCGGGCGCCGATCCGCCGGCCACCGCGCCCGGGTGCGGCGTGGCGACGTGGGTGGGCTTCAGCCCGGCCGGTACGGGCAGCGCGCTGCCCTTGATGAACTCGTCCCAGCTGACGTTCCAGGCCGTGAACCCGTTGCCCTGGTCCAGCTTCACCTCGGTGCCCTTGATGGTCACCAGGTCGCCGACGTGGGTGACGCCCATCAGCCAGTCCGCGGCCGCCGCGGAGACGTTGGTGCAGCCGTGTGAGGTGTTGGTGGAGCCCTGCTCCCCCTCCGACCACGGGGCGGAGTGGATGAACTCGCCACCCCAGGTGAGCCGCTGGGCGTCATCGACGTCGACCACGTAAGGATCGGCCGAACCCCGGGTGTCGAAGGTGGTCCGGTCGAACTTCTCCATGATCACCATCTTGCCGCTGGAGGTGGGCGTGCTCGACTTGCCCATGCTGACCGGGACCTTGCGGAGCAGCTTGCCGTCCTGGTAGACGGACATCTGCTTGGTGGCGTTGTCGATGTCGAGCGAGACCTGCCGGCCGATCTTGGAGGTCGCGCTGTGGTCGGCGTCGCCGATGGCGTCCTTGCCGATCGGCAGCCCCTGCAGCGCGCTCCGTACGCTGATCTTCGTGCCGGACTTCCAGTGGTCGGGCGCCCGGTACTCGACCTGCTTGCCGTCGGACTCCCAGGACCAGGCGCCCGGCTGCGGCGGGTCGGTCTTCACGAACAACCGGCGCTGTACGTCCGCTCTGGCCTCTTTCGGAATTGGCGGATCGAATGCGACCACCACCGGCATCGCCGTCCCGTACGTCTGATTCCCGGTGAAATAGAGTTCGCTGGTGATGGTCGGCTTGGTGGGTTTCGCCATCGTGGTGAACGTCGTCTTCTGCGTGGTGGTCCGCCCGGAATCGCCGGTCGCGGTCACCTCCGCGGTGTACGTCCGCGAATTCTCCAACGGCCGGTCCGGCACCCAGCCCGACCCGTCCTCGCGCGGCTGCGCGGGCACCGGTCGGCCCTTGTCGTCGGTGAGCTTCACGGCGGTGACCTTCCCGCCGCTGACCGTGGTTCCCACCTCGGCGCTGACCGGCACGCCCTTCGTGCCCGCCGCCGGGGTGACGGTCACCGACGGCGCGGCCGCCGTGCCGTGACCGTGCTTGACGGCCTCCCGCTGGCCGGCGGTGCACCCGCCGACCACCAACGGTGTGGCTGCGATGGTTACCGCCAATAGCCTCAATCGCCGCCTTACGTCCATATTCCGCACCCCATTTCCACTCCCCCTTGGCTCACATTCTGTATCGCCGCCATGGCGCCGTGGCATATTCGGCGGAATTGCCTGCGGCGACTGCCAGCGATTTCGACATGGCCGTACGGAAATGGGAAGCAGCGACCTCGACGGGTCGCTCGTCACGGACGCGAACGATTTCCCCGGACGAGGCCGGACGACCGGTTCACTCCCACCGGGGCGCGGCCCCGGCCCCGGGGGTGGTCGGGGCCAGGGCCGGGGCTCAGACGTTCGCCACCAGCAGGGCGGGCTGCTCGACGCAGTCCGCCACGTGCCGCAGGAAGCCGCCGGCCACCCCGCCGTCGCAGACCCGGTGGTCGAAGGTGAGGCTGAGCTGGGTCACCTTGCGCACGGCGAGCTGCCCGTCGACCACCCACGGCTTGTCCACGATCCGGCCGACGCCGAGCAGCGCCGCCTCGGGGTGGTTGATGATCGGGGTGGAGCCGTCGACCCCGAACACCCCGTAGTTGTTCAAGGTGAAGGTGCCGCCAGTCAGCCGCGCCGGGGGCAGGGTGCCAGCCCGGGCGGCCGCCGTGGTCTCGGCGAGCGCGGCGGCCAGCTCCCGGGTGGTGAGCCGCTGGGCGTCCCGCAGCACCGGGACGACCAGGCCCCGGTCGGTCTGCGCGGCGATGCCCAGGTGCACCCCGGCCGACTGGACGATCCGCTGCCCCTCGGTGTCCACGTGGGCATTGAGCTG
Source organism: Micromonospora sp. NPDC023966 (assembly GCF_040639095.1). Lineage (NCBI taxonomy): Bacteria > Bacillati > Actinomycetota > Actinomycetes > Micromonosporales > Micromonosporaceae > Micromonospora > Micromonospora sp. NPDC023966. The sequence continues at coordinate 127,914 of NZ_JBEZZJ010000015.1, forward strand.
CGGGTACTTCCGCAGCCCGCTGAGGCAGATCCGGGCCAGCAGGGCCAGGATGCTGACCGGCGCCTCCGGGGTGGCCGCGTTGATCGCGGCCCGGGTCGCCAGCAGCCCGGTGGCGTCCACGTCCACCCAGATGGTCACCTCGGGGATCTCCCGCCGGCTGCGGGAGAGCTTGTCGGCGATGGCCTTGCGGATGCCGGTCAACGGGATGACCACGTCGCCGTCGCCGGCTGGGGCCAGCCCGACGTGCGCGGCCGGGCTGTCCGGCACCGCGGCGAGCTTCGCGGACGGGGCGGCCGACGCCGCCTCCACGTCGGCGCGGCGGATCACCCCGCCCGGTCCGGTGCCGTGCAGGGCCGCCAGGTCGAGGCCGCGCTCCCGGGCCAGCCGCCGGACGATCGGCGAGATCACCAGCGGCGCGCTGCGGGGCGCCGGGTCCGGGCCCGCCGTCGGGGCGGGGGTGTCGGCGGCCGCCGGGGCGCCGGGCTCGGGGGCCACGGCCAGCCGGGGGCGGCGCCGCCGGCCCGAGCCGCCGTGGCCGGTGCCGTACCCGATCAGGACGTTGCCGGAGCCGGCCCGCTCCTCCTCGCGGTAGGTGGCGTGCGGGTCGTCGCCCCCGTCGCCGTCGAGCGGCGCGATCGTGATGAGCGGCTGGCCCACCGGGCGGACCTCACCCGCGGCGCCGTGCAGGGCCACGACCCGGCCGGCGTACGGGCAGGGGACGTCGACCACGGCCTTGGCGGTCTCCACCTCCACGACGGTCTGGTCCACGGTGACCACGTCGCCGACGGCGACCCGCCACTCGACGATCTCCGCCTCGCTCAGGCCCTCGCCCAGGTCGGGCAGGAGGAAGTCCCGGGTCCCGGTCGTGGTGGTCATGCCGCCACCCACCGCTCGTCCGGCTGGTCGTCCCACTGGAGCCGGGCCACGGCGTCCAGCACCCGGTCGACCGAGGGCAGGTGGGTGTGCTCCAGCATCGGTGCCGGGTAGGGGATGTCCAGCCCGGACACCCGCAGCACCGGGGCGTGCAGGGCGTGGAAGCAGCGCTCCTGGACCCGGGCGGCGATCTCCGCGCCGACCCCGGCGAAGCCCTGGGCCTCCTGGATCACCACGCAGCGGCCGGTCCTGCGCACGGAGGCGGTGACGGTGGCGTCGTCGAACGGCACGATGGTGCGCACGTCGACCACCTCCAGGTCCCAGCCCTCGTCGCGGGCGGCCTCGGCGGCCTCGAGCGCGACCGGCACCGCCGGCCCGTACGCGACAAGGGTGGCGTCGGTGCCGGGGCGGCGCACGACGGCCGTCCCGAACGGCGCGGTCCGGGCCGGCAGTTCCGCCTCGGCGCTGGAGAAGTAGAGCTTCTTCGGCTCCATGAACACGACCGGGTCCGGGTCGTCGATCGCCTCGCGCAGCAGCGAGTACGCGTCCTCGACGGTGGCCGGGGTGACGACCTTCAGGCCCGGGGTGTGCGCGTAGTACGCCTCGGAGGAGTCGCAGTGGTGCTCCACGCCGCCGATGCCGCCGGCGTAGGGCACCCGGATGACGATCGGCACGCTGAGCGCGCCCCGGGTGCGGTTGCGCAGCTTCGCCACGTGCGAGGCGATCTGCTCGAACGCCGGGTACGCGAACGCGTCGAACTGCATCTCGACCACCGGGCGCAGCCCGGACATGGCCAGGCCGACGGCGAAACCGACGATGCCGGCCTCGGCGAGGGGGGTGTCGAAGCAGCGCTTGTCGCCGAACCGGGCCTGGAGCCCGTCGGTGATCCGGAAGACGCCGCCGAGCTGGCCGACGTCCTCGCCGAAGACGACCACCCGCTCGTCGTCCAGCATCGCGTCGGCGAGCGCGGCGTTGAGCGCCTTCGCCATGGTCATGGTGGCCATCAGGCGTCCCCCTCCTCGGCGCGGGCCGCGGCCAGCTCGGCCCGGACCTGTTCGCGCTGCTCGACCAGTTGCGGGGTCGGCTCCGCGTAGACGTGGTCGAAGAGGCTGAGCGGGTCGACCTCGGGCTGGGCGTTCATCCGGTCGCGCAGCGCGGCGGCGTACGCCTCGGCCTCCTCGGCGATCGCCGCGACCGCGGCGTCGTCCAGCACGCCCCGGTTCCGCAGGTACGCCTCCAGCCGGGCGATCGGGTCGCGGTCGCGCCACGCCTCGACCTCCTCGGCGTCCCGGTAGCGGGTCTGGTCGTCGGCGTTGGTGTGCGGCTCCATCCGGTAGGTGTGGGCCTCGACCAGGTACGGGCCCTTGCCGGCGCGGGCGTGCGCGACGGCGCGGTTGAGCACCGCGAGCACGGCCACCGGATCGTTGCCGTCGACCTGCTCGCTGGGCACGCCGTAGCCGACGCCCTTGTAGGCCAGGCTCGGCGCGGCGGTCTGCCGGGACAGCGGCACGCTGATCGCGTACTTGTTGTTCTGCACGAAGTAGACGACCGGGGCCTTGAACACGGCGGCGAAGTTGACCCCCTCGTGGAAGTCGCCCTCGCTGGTGGCGCCGTCGCCGATGAAGGCCAGCGCCACGGTGTCCCGCCCCTGGTAGGACTCGCCGTAGGCGAGCCCGGCGGCGTGCACGCACTGGGTGGCGAGCGGGGTGCACTGCGGCGCGGTGTGCACGGCGGCCGGGTCGTACCCGCAGTGCCAGTCGCCGCGAAGCAGGGTGAGCACCTCGACCGGGTCGATGCCGCGGGCGGTCAGCGCCATGGACTCCCGGTAGGTGGGGAAGACCCAGTCGGTGTCGCGCAGCGCCAGCACGCCGCCGACCTGGCAGGCCTCCTGGCCGCGCGAGGACGGGTAGACGGCGAGCCGGCCCTGCTTGGTCAGCGCGGTGGCCTGGACGTCGAAGCGACGGCCGACGACCATCCGGCGGTACATCTCGCGCAGCGCCTCGACCGGCGGCTCCGGGTAGTCGTCCCGGGCCGGCAGCGGGGTGCCGTCCGGGTTCAGCAGCCGGACCGGCTCGCTCTTGGGCAGCAGGCCGTCGGAGGGGTCGGGAACGGCCGGGGTGGCCGGCCGGCGGGTGCGCGGGGATGCCCTGCGGACCGCCTGGGGTGTGGTCGTCACGGCGGGGACCTCCTGGACGTGTGGTGGCCCTATGCTTCCGCTGTCGGATGATTGACTCAACATCCGGCGTGAACGCGGGACGAACGGCACCGGAAGGCGGCCCTCATGAGCCAGGAGACCGGAAGCACAGCGGGCACGGCGGGCGGAACGGGACGTTCGGCCGGGCCAATCGACGAGGTCGACCGGCGGATCCTGCGCGAACTGACCGAGGACGCCCGGCTCTCCATCCGTACGCTGGCCGAACGGGTGCACGTCTCGCGCACCAACGCGTACGCGCGGGTGGAGCGGCTGCTGCGCGACGGGGTGGTCACCGGGTTCCGGGCCCAGGTGGCGCCCGAACCGGCCGGGCTGGGCACCTCGGCGTACATCGCGCTGACCATCGAGCAGAACACCTGGCGCGAGGTGTCCGCCGAGCTGGCCCGGGTGCGCTACATCGAGCACGCGGCGCTGCTCAGCGGCGAGCACGACGTGCTGGCCCTGGTCCGCGCGCCGGACAACGCCACCCTGCGGGACGTGGTGCTGGACCGGGTGCAGAGCATCGCCGGGGTGCTGTCGACCCGGACCTGGCTGGTCTTCGAGGAGTTCGACGGGACACTGAGCCCGTGGGAGTGAGTTGCTACCGCTCGGGTGGCGCCTCCAGGCCCTCGCGGTCGGCCAGCTCCAGCAGCGGTTCCAGGGAGAACCGGCGCTCGTCCAGGCCGGCGTGCGGGTCGCCGCGCTCGGCGAACCGGGCCGGCAGGCTGAGCACGTCGAAGTCCTCCGGCCGCGCGTCGTCCAGCTCGGCCCAGTCCAGTGGTGCCGAGACCAGCGCCCGCGGGGTGGGCCGGATCGAGTACGCCGAGGTGACGGTGTGGTCCCGGGCCATCTGGTTGTAGTCGACGAAGACTGGCCGGTCCCGCTGCTCCCGCCACCACGTGGTGGTGACCAGGTCGGGCAGCCGGCGCTCCATCTCGCGGCCCAGGGCCAGCACCGCGCGCCGGCAGTCGCCGAAGCTCCACCGCGGCTCGATCGACAGGTAGACGTGGATGCCCCGGCCGCCGGTGGTCTTCGGGTAGCCCACCAGGCCCAGCTCGTCGAGGAACGCGCGCACCTCGTGGGCGACCGGCACCACCTGGGCGTAGTCCACCCCGGGCATCGGGTCCAGGTCGATGCGGAGCTGGTCGGGGCGCTCGACGTCGCCCGCCGAGACCGGCCAGGGGTGGAAGCGCAGGGTGCCCAGGTTGGCCGCCCAGATCACCACGGCCAGCTCGCTCGGGGCCACCTCGTCGGCGGTCCGGCCGCTGGGAAAGGTGATGTGCGCGGTGCGTACCCAGTCGGGGGCGCCCGCCGGCAACCGCTTCTGGTAGAACGCGTCACCCTTGTTGGTCTGCCGGGTGGCGATCTTCGCGCCCTCGAACACACCGCGCGGCCAGCGCTCCAGCATGGTCGGTCGGTCGCGCAGCGCGCGCAGGATGCCGTCGCCGACGGCGAGGAAGTAGCGGACCACGTCCAGCTTGGTCAGGCCACGCTCCGGGAAGTAGGGCTTGTCGGGGCTGGAGACGCGGACCAGCCGCTCCCCCACCCGGATCTCCTCGGCCGCCGTGGTCGCCACGCCTCACACCGTACGACGCGGACGGTCGCCACGCGGGGATCTCGTCACGTGATGAGCAGGGCCCCGACGATGATCAGCGGCACCGAGACGAAGAGGAAGATGCCGACGCCGGTGAGCACGCGCCCCCCGCCGCCGTCCTCACGCTCCGGAGCCAGCCCGAAGGTGGACCGGGCGGGCAGCATGCCGATCCGGCTCAGGGTCAGGTCGCCGGTCATCCCGAGCACCGCGCCGACCAGCATGAACGCCACGCCCAGCCGGTGGACGAAGTCGCCGCCGCTGACCCCGACCCAGATGCCCACCGCGATCCCGATCACCACCGCGGCGACCAGGAAGAGGACCAGCGCCTCGCGCAGACCCCTGAGGACAGTCATCGATGGCTCCATCCCGTCGTCTCCGACGGGACATTCTGTTCCATCGACCGGTCCGGCCGCTGCCCCGCGGCGGGCTGGCGGCGGGTCGGATCGGTGACGTTCCGGGTTTCCGCGACGGCGGCCGGCGGGACCGGGCGCGACGCGGTCGTCGACCCGGTCCCGGTAGCGCCGACGCTCAGCGCCCTTCCTGCTGCATACGCGTCATCAGCATCTGCTTGCCCTGGTCACCGGCCTTGCGGTTGTTCTCCTGGATCTTCCGGAACCAGTTGGCGAGTTCCGTGTCGCCGCGCTGATCCGCGTCGGCGATGTACGTCTCCATCCGGTAGACGTTGTGCAGGGACAGCTGCAGCGTGCGGATCAGGTCGTAGTTCTTGTCCCGCACGGGGCTCTTCTGTTCGGTCATGGTCGCCACGGCGTTACCTCCCCAGTCCGTGTTGTTGGAGCCAGCGCTTACCCGCCGCGGGCCCGTTCACGCCCCGGCCACGGCCGGGGCCGACGGTTACCGGGCTCAGGGCCGGGGTACCGGAGGCCGCATGGCGGAACTGGCAGCCCTCTGGATCGTCCGGCACGGCGAGAGCACGGCGAACGTCGCCGCCACGGCGGCCGAGGCGGCCGGCGCCGAGCTGGTCGACCTCACCCACCGGGACGCCGACGTGCCGCTGTCGCCCACCGGCGAGGGGCAGGCCCGGGCGACCGGCCGGTGGCTGGCCGGGCTGCCCGAGGCGCGCCGCCCCGACGTGGCGGTGGTGTCGCCGTACCTGCGGGCGGTGTCCACCGCCGAGCTGGCCCTCGCCGGCACCGGGGTGCCGATGAGCCGGGACGAGCGGCTGCGGGACCGGGAGCTGGGCATCCTCGACGGGCTGACCGGCCACGGCGTCCGGCGGCGGTATCCGGACGAGGCGGCGCGCCGCGACCGGCTCGGCAAGTTCTACTACCGCCCGCCCGGCGGCGAGTCCTGGACCGACGTGGCGCTGCGGCTGCGCGCCCTCCTCGGCGACCTGCGCCGGGACCACGCCGGCGGCCGGGTGCTGCTGTTCGGCCACGACGCGCTGGTGTTCCTGCTGCGCTACCTGGTGGAGGGGCTCACCGAGGCGGAGCTGATGGCGCTCACCCGCAAGCAGGTCATCGCCAACTGCTCGGTCACCGGCTGGTCGGCCGACGCCGCCGGCCGGCTGACCCTGGACGTGTTCAACGACGTCGCCCACCTGCACCGGCAGGGAGCGCGGCCGACCAGGGAGGACGAGGTCCATGCCGAGCCGGTCTGAGGTCATCACCCCCGCGCTGCTGCGGGACTGGGAACTGCCCGTGCCGACCGGCGGCAAGGAGGCCCGGGGCACCGTGCTGGTGGTCGGCGGGTCCCGGTTCACCCCCGGCGCGGTGCTGCTCGCCGGGGTGGCCGCCCTGCGCGCCGGCGCCGGGGTGCTGCAACTGGCCGCCGCCGAGTCCACCGCCACCGCGCTCAGCATCCAGGTGCCCGAGGCGCTGGTGGTCGGCCTGCCGGAGACCGGCGAGGGCGCGGTCCACGGCGACCCGGGCGACCTCCTCGACGGCCTGGTCGCCGAGGCGGACGTGGTGGCGGTCGGCCCCGGCCTGAAGGACATCGACGCCACCCGGGCGCTGCTGCACCTGGTCCTCGACGCGGCCCGCCCGGAGACCTCGCTGGTGCTCGACGCGTACGCCCTCGGCGCGCTCAGCCACGAGCCGGACCTGCTGGTCGGCTCGGGCCGCAAGGTGGTGCTCACCCCCAACCTCACCGAGGCCCGGCACCTGCTCGACCGGGCGCCCGGCGACGACCTGGACGCCGAGGCGGTCGAGCTGGCCCGCCGGTACGACGCCGTGGTCTCCCTCTACGGCCACATCGCCACCCCCGACGGGCGGGCCTGGCGGGAGGAGAGCGGCGACGCCGGCCTGGGCACCTCCGGCAGCGGGGACGTCCGGGCCGGGCTGCTCGCCGGGCTGCTCTCGCGGGGCGTCGAGCCCGCGCAGGCCGCCTGCTGGGCCGCGTTCGCCCACGCGGTCAGCGGGCAGCGCCTGGTCCCCCGGTACGGCCGGATCGGCTTCCTGGCCCGCGAGCTGCTGGACGAGATCCCCTACACGTTGGCCACCGTCTGACGGTTGTTGTTCGTCCGTTCGGATGTGTGTAACAACACACCGGGTCCCTACGCTGATCCATCGAAGGCGAGCAGCCTGCTCGTTTTCCGCCGGCCCGCTTCCCACCAGGGAGTGGGTCCGGCCGGATCGGCCCCCTGGGAGTCTGTGTGAAGAACCTCCGTCGCAAGACACTGGCCGCCGCGTCCGCCGCGACGCTCGGCGTCGGCCTCGCCCTCACGGGCGGGCTGGCACCGGCGGCGGCCGCCGGATCGGACACCTCGTATCTGGTCCTCGCCCCGCAGGGCGCCAACACCAGCAAGGCCGCCGCCCGCGTGGCGGCCGCCAAGGGCACCGTCGTGGCCACCTACGACCAGATCGGCGTGCTCGTCGTCCGCTCGACCAACCCGGACTTCGCCACCCAGGTGGCGGGGGCGGGCGTCGAGTCGGTCGCGTCCACCGCCGGCCTGGGCACCGCCCTCGACGAGGGCGAGACCGTGGAGGTCGCCGCGGCCGACGTCGCCAACGCCACCGGCGACCCGACCAAGGAGCCGCTGTACGGGCAGCAGTGGGACATGAACATGATCCACGTGCCGCAGGCCCACGCGGTCAACAACGGCAGCCCGAACGTCGTCGTCGGCGTGCTGGACAGCGGCATCTCCAGCACCCACCCGGACCTGGCGACCCAGATCGCCAAGGACAAGAGCACGTCCTGCATCGGCGGTGTCACCGACACCACCGAGGCGGCGTGGAACCCGACCACCAGCGACCACGGCACCCACGTGGCCGGCACCATCGCCGCCGCCGTCAACGGCGTCGGCGTGACCGGCATCGCGCCGGGCGTCAAGGTCGCCGCGGTCAAGGTGGTCAACAACGACGGCTACATCTTCCCGGAGGCCGCGGTCTGCGGGTTCATGTGGGCCGCCGAGCACGGGATGCAGCTGACCAACAACAGCTACTTCATCGACCCGTGGGAGCTGAACTGCCGCAACGACGCCCGCCAGCGTCCGGTGTGGCAGGCCGTGCAGCGGGCGCTGCGCTACTCGCAGTCCAAGGGCGTGCTGAACGTGGCGTCCGCGGGCAACTCCAACTACGACCTCGCGCACAAGATCACCGACACCGGCAGCCCGAACAACGGGACGCCGGAGGTGCGCGAGAACCTCACCAACGCCTGCCTCGACCTGCCGGCCGAGGCGCCGGGCGTGGTGACCGTCTCCGCCGTCGGTCCGACCGGCGCGAAGAGCTACTACTCCTCGTACGGCCTGGGCGTGGTGGACGTGACGGCGCCGGGTGGTGACAGCCGGTTCCGTACCCAGGGCGTTAGCCCGACGACCACGGACCAGATCCTGTCGACCACCTTCAACACCGCCACCCGCACCAACGGGTGGGGGTACAAGCAGGGCACCTCGATGTCCGGCCCGCACGCCACCGGCGTCGCGGCGCTGGCGTTGTCGGCGCACCCGGGGATGACCCCGGGCCAGCTGGCGTCGTTCCTGGAGCGCACGTCGGTCGCGCAGTCCTGCCCGGAGGGCGTCTACAACCCGGCGCCGCTGCACGCGGACGGCCCGCACGCGTACGACGCCACGTGCTCCGGCGGGGAGCGCAACTCGTTCTACGGCGCCGGCATGGTCGACGCGTACAACGTGGTCAAGTAGCGGTAGCACCAACGGAGGGGCCAGGCGACGTGTCGCCGGGCCTCTTTCGTTTGTCCTGGTCGGGACGGGGGTAGGGGGGCGTCATCAACCGACTCTAGGAGGTACCCCGGTGTCCACCGATGCGATCGTCCTGCTCAAGGAGGACCACAAGGAGATGCGCCGCCTGTTCAAGGCCTTCCAGGACGCCGAGGAGGGCCCGGCGGCGGAACGGAAGAAGCTCGTCACGCAGATCCTCGAGGCGTTGACGGTGCACACGTACCTCGAGAACGAGGTGATGTACCCGGAGGTCCGCAAGCTCGTGCCCGACGTCGAGGACGACATCCTGGAGTCGTACGAGGAGCACCACGTCGCCGACGTGCTCTGCTTCGAGCTGTTCACGATGGACGCGGACGACGAGCGCTACAACGCCAAGACGACGGTGCTGATCGAGAACGTGCTGCACCACGTCGAGGAGGAGGAGCAGGAGTGGTTCCCCAAGGTCCGCGAGGCGCTCGGCCGTAACCAGCTCCAGGAGATCGGCCAGCGCATGATCAACCTGCGCCCGAAGGCGCCGAAGACCCCGACCGCCCCGAAGGCGCTGAAGAAGTCGCTGGACGCCGTCGTCGCCTGACCTGGCACGACGTGACGGCGGGACCCGGCCGAGGCCGGGTCCCGCCGTCGTTTCCGCCGCTCAGCTGCCCGAGTCCGGCTCGGCCATCTTCCGGTGCTGCTCCGCCTTCAGCCGGTCGGGGACGATCTTGCCGGCCGCGGTCTGGAGCTTGTTCACGAACGAGCCGGCGGACACCTTGTGCTCCCCCTTCATCAGGGCCTCGAAGGCGTCCTCGGCCACCGCGCGCGGGTCGTCCTTCTTCCCCTGGCCGACCCGGGTGTCCTCCATGTGGGCCCGCTCGAAGAACTCGGTCTCGGTCGGGCCGGGCATCAGCGAGGTGACCGTGACCCCGGTGTCCTTCAGCTCGTTGCGCAACGCCTCGGCGAACGACTGCACGAACGACTTCGAGGCGTTGTAGACCGCCTGGAACGCCCCCGGCATGGTCGAAGCGATCGACGAGGTGAACAGCACCCGCCCCCGGCCCCGCTCGACCATGCCCGGCAGCAGCCGCTTGGCCAGGTGCACCGTCGAGCGCACGTTCAGGTCGACGATGTTCAACTCGTCCTGTAGATCCGTCCCGCCGACGAAGTCCCCGCCGGCGCCCCGGCCGGCGTTGAGCGCCAGCGCGTCGACCGGCCGGCCCAGCTCCGCCACGGCCGCGGCCAGCTGCTCCACCCCATCGGGCGTGGCGAGGTCCACCCGGACCGGGTAGGCCGCCGGGCCGTCGTCGCGGCGCAGGTTCCGCGCCGCCGTCGCGATCGCCGGATCCTCGGCGGCCACCACCACGTCGTACCCGTGCTCGGTGAACTGGGCGGCCAACTCGTACCCGATGCCGCTGGACGCGCCGGTCACCACGGCGAGCGGACGGCCGGTCGGTGTGCTCATGTCTGCTCACTCCCCTCGTCGTCGGGCGCGGTCCGCACGCACCGTGACCGGCCCCGATGGTGACGTGCCCACCGCACGGGCGGCTAATCCCGCGTTCCGGGCCGGGCCGACAACCGGGTGGCCCGGTCACCCCCGGCGGCCCGCGGCCCACCCGGTAGGATCGGCGCGGGCCGTTACTGGCGCGTGGGGATGGAGAACCATCGGGGAGCGGTCCCGTCACGAGGACGCATGCCGAGCGCCTGGGCCTTCCGCACGTCACCAGGAGGTCTCATGTCGCTGAACGCCGAATCCACCGCCTTCCGCAGCGCGCTGGAGGTGATCCGCGCCGTCGAGCCGCGGGTGGCGGACGCCATCGGGGCCGAACTGGCCGACCAGCGCGAGTCGCTCAAGCTCATCGCCAGCGAGAACTACGCCTCCCCGGCCACCCTGCTGGCCATGGGCAACTGGTTCAGCGACAAGTACGCCGAGGGCACCATCGGCCGCCGCTTCTACGCCGGCTGCCAGAACGTCGACACCGTCGAGGCGCTCGCCGCCGAGCACGCGAAGGAGCTGTTCGGCGCCGCCCACGCGTACGTGCAGCCGCACTCCGGCATCGACGCCAACCTGGTCGCCTTCTGGGCGATCCTGGCCGACCGGGTCGAGTCCCCGGCCCTGAAGAAGGCCCAGGTACGCCAGGTCAACGACCTCACCGAGGCGGACTGGTTCGCGCTGCGCCGCGAGCTGGGCAACCAGCGGATGCTCGGCATGTCGCTGGACGCCGGCGGCCACCTCACCCACGGCTTCCGGCCGAACATCTCCGGCAAGATGTTCGACCAGCGCAGCTACGGCACCGACCCGGCCACCGGCCTGGTCGACTACGACAAGGTCGCCGAGGCGGCCCGCGAGTTCAAGCCGCTGATCCTGGTCGCCGGCTACTCGGCGTACCCCCGGAAGGTCAACTTCCGGATCATGCGGGAGATCGCCGACTCGGTCGGCGCCACCTTCATGGTCGACATGGCGCACTTCGCCGGCCTGGTCGCCGGCAAGGTGTTCACCGGCGACTTCGACCCGGTGCCGCACGCCCACATCGTCACCACCACCACCCACAAGTCGCTGCGCGGCCCGCGCGGCGGCATGGTGCTCTGCGGCCCGGAGCTGGCCGACCAGGTCGACCGGGGCTGCCCGATGGTGCTCGGCGGCCCGCTGCCGCACGTGATGGCCGCCAAGGCGGTCGCCCTGGCCGAGGCCCGCCGCCCCGACTTCGCCGACTACGCGCAGCGCATCGTCGACAACGCCCAGGCGCTCGCCGAGGGGCTGCTGCACCGGGGCGCCAAGCTGGTCACCGGCGGCACCGACAACCACCTGGTGCTCATCGACGTCTCCGGCTACGGCCTCACCGGCCGGCAGGCCGAGCAGGCGTTGCTCGACTCCGGCATCGTGACCAATCGCAACGCCGTCCCGCAGGACCCGAACGGCGCCTGGTACACCTCGGGCATCCGGATCGGCACCCCGGCGCTGACCACCCGGGGCCTGGACGCCACCGAGATGGACACCACGGCCGAGCTGATGCACACCGTGCTCAGCCAGACCACCCCGGGCGCGAACGCGGACGGCACCCCGTCCAAGGCCAAGTACGTCCTCGACCCCGCCCTGGCCGAGACGGTGAGCAAGCAGGCCAGCGACCTGCTCACCGCCTTCCCCCTCTACCCCGCCGTCGACCTCGGCTGACCCACCCACCGCCTCTCCCGACGCCCTGCCCGGCCCCTGCCGGGCGGGGCGTTCCGCGTCCCGCCCAGCGGCGTTGATCATGAAGTTATTGCCCAGGAAGCGCGTTCCTGGGCAATAACTTCATGATCAACGCCGCTGGGGGCGGAGGTCAGGGGGTGGGGTGGGCGCGGTGGCGCATGTGGTGGAGGCGGTGGAGGAGGTCGGTGCCGCCGCGGCCGAAGTGGTCGTGCAGGGCGCGGTACTCGGCGTACAGCTCGTCGTAGGCGGCGGCGCGGGCTGGGTCCGGGTGCCAGGTCTCGCGGCGCGGCGCGCCCATGGCCGCCGATGCGCTCTCCACGTCCGGGTACGCCCCGGCGGCCACCGCCGCGTGGATCGCCGCGCCCAGCGCCGCCGGGTGCGCGGCGTCCACCACGTGCAGCGGGCGGCGCAGCACGTCGGCGTAGATGCGCAGCAGCAGCCGGTTGGCGGTGAGCCCGCCGGCGGCGGTCAGCTCGTCGACGGGTACGCCGGCGGCCTCGAACGCCTCGACCACGGTGCGGGCGCCGAACGCGGTCGCCTCCAGCAGCGCCCGCCAGATCTCCTCCTGCCGGGTGGCCAGGGTGAGCCCGACCAGCACCCCGCTCAGCTCGTGGTCCATCAGCACCGACCGGTTGCCGCTGTGCCAGTCCAGCGCGAGCAGCCCGTGCCCGCCCACCGGCTGGTCGGCGGCGAGCGAGTCCAGCAGCTCGTGCACGGACACCCCGCGGCGGGCGGCCTCCTCGGCGTACGACGCCGGCAGGAGGCGTTCGACGTACCAGGCGAAGATGTCGCCGACCCCGCTCTGGCCGGCCTCGTAGCCCCACCGGCCGGCGGTGACGCCGCCCTCGACGACGCCGCAGACGCCGGGCACCTCGTGGCAGGTCTCCGCGTTCATGATCAGGCAGGTGGAGGTGCCGAGCACGGCGAGCATCCGACCGGGCTCGACCGAGCGGGCCGCGGCCGCGGTGACGTGCGCGTCGATCGCCCCGGCGGCCACCGCGATCTCGGCCGGCAGGCCGGTCCAGCCGGCCGCCTCGGCGGTCAGCCCGCCGGCCCGCGCGGCCGGCGGCAGCAACGGCCCGTCGTCGGTCTTCGCCAGCAGGTCCGGCAGGTCCGGGTGCAGCGCGGCGAGGAAGTCGGGGGCCGGGTAGCGGCCGTCCTGGCGCAGCCCCTTGAAGCCGGCGGCCGAGGCGTTGCGGGTCGCCCGGCCGCAGAGCCGCCGGACCAGCCAGTCGGCGGTCTCGACCCAGCGGTCGGCGCGGCGGAAGACCTCCGGGTCCTCCTCCAGCAGCTCCAACGCCTTGGCGAGCTGCCACTCGGCGGAGACCCGGCCGCCGTAGCGGGCCAGCCAGGGCTCGCCGCGGGCGGCGGCCAGCGTGTTGATCCGCTCGGCCTGCCGCTGCGCCGAGTGGTGCTTCCAGAGCTTCGGCCAGGCGTGCGGCCGATTGCGGAACTCCGCCAGCTCGGCGAGCGGGGTGCCGTCCGCGCGGGTGGGCAGCACGGTGCAGGAGGTGGCGTCGAGGCCGAGGCCGACCACCTCGGCCGGATCGATCCCGGCGGCGCGGACGGCGGCGGGCACGGCGGTGCGCAGCACCTCTAGGTGGTCGGCCGGGTCCTGGAGCGCCCAGCCGGGCCGCAGCGCGGGCCCGCCGGGCAGCCGTTCGGTGATCACCCCGTGCCGGTACGCGTGCACCGCGCTGCCCCGCTCGGTGCCGTCGGCCACGTCGACCACGACGGCCCGCCCGGAGAGCGTGCCGAAGTCCACCCCGATGACGTACCGGCCCACCCGCTGCTCCTCCCCCGACCTGGGAGGCCACGCTAGCCGGTCAGCGCAGGGGGCGCTTGAGGTGGTAGCGGTGCACCTCGGTGCTGCCCTGCACGTTGTTCACGTCCTCGGCGGCGGAAACCAGCTCCCAGCCCTCCCGGCCGACCCGGTTGAGGTGCGCGATCGCGGTGTCGCCGTACGCGGTCACGTCGGTGCGCGACCCGTCCGGGCCGTACCAGACGAACGTGACGTGAAAATTGCGGCCCTGCCCCTGATAGCGGCGGACCAGCAACGCGTACTCCCAGGCAACCATCCGTCCATTATCAACGGTGGCCGTCCCACCCGGGAACACGGGTGGTGGCGGGACGGCGACAGCGCGGCGTCAGGCCGGGACGGGCCGGGCGGTCAGCTGGGCCCGGGTGGGCGGATCGGCTCCCTTCCGCCCACACGTCCAGGCGGCCACTCGTGCGGCGTCCCGGAGCACGCCGGCGATCGTGGCCGGGTCGGCGGTGTCGAGGGCGGCCCGCCGCGCGGCGCCGAGCAGGTCCCGCTGGGCCAGCGCGGCCAGCACGCCGGCGGTGAAGGCGTCCCCTGCCCCGACGGTGTCCACCACCCGCACCGGCAGGGCGTCGACCCGCACCTCGCCGTGTCGGGTACCCGCCCACGCTCCACGTTCACCGCACGTCACCACGACGAGGACGGCGCCCCGCTCGAGCCACTCCCGTCCGACCCGTTCGTGTGCGCGTCCCGGGTGGAGCCAGGCCAGGTCCTCCCGGCTGACCTTCACCACGTCGCTCGCCGCCACCAGCTCCTCGACCCGGCGCAGGACCGTCGCCGGCTCGCCCATCAGGGACGGCCGGCAGTTCGGGTCGTAACTGATCATCGTGGTGGCCCGCCGGTCCTGGACCAGCGCCAGCACGTCGTCCGCGCCGGGCGCGAGCACGGTCGCCAACGAGCCGGTGTGCAGGCAGTCGCTGCCGGCCCCGACATCGGTCAGGGCCCGCTGCGGGAAGGAGCGCCAGTCGATGTCGAAGTCGTAGCCGGCCTGGCCGTCCGCGCCCACCCGGGTCCGGGCCACGCTGGTGGACGGCAGGTCCGACAGCGACGCCGGATCCAGCCGTACGCCGCTGCCGGCCAGGTGGGCGCGGAGAAGCCGCCCGTACGCGTCGTCACCCAGTTGGGTAAGCAGGGTGGCGGGCTGGTCGAGGCGGCCCAACGCCACCGCCACGTTCGCCGGGCTGCCGCCCGGGTGGGCGGCCGCCACGCCCGAGGGATCCTCGATGAGGTCCACCAGGCTCTCGCCGACAACGGTGATCACAGTCTTCCTTTCCTGGGGCCCGCGCCACCCCGGTCACGTGCACGGCGGTTCAGTCCGCCGTCCGGCCCGGCGTCTCCTCGAGGGTGGTCGCGCCGGTCATGATGGCCACCACCTCCGGCATGGTGTGGGAGGCCGGAGTCACCACGCCCGCGCACCGACCCAGTCGCTGGATGTGGATGCGGTCGGCCACCTCGAACACATGGGGCATGTTGTGGCTGATGAGGATGACCGGCAGGCCCCGGGATCGCACCTCCTCGATCATCCGCAGCACCTGGTTGGACTCTTTGACGCCGAGCGCGGCCGTCGGCTCGTCGAGCACGATCACCTTGCTGCCGAAGGCCGCGGCCCGGGCCACCGACACGGCCTGACGCTGGCCGCCGGAGAGCGTCTCGACCGCCTGCGCCACGTTCTGCAGGGTGCCGATCCCCAGGTCGGCCAGGGCCTGCGCGGCCTCCCGACGCATGCCCTTGTGGTCGAGCATCCGGAAGACCGAACCGAGCACGCCCGGCCGGCGCTTCTCCCGACCGAGGAAGAGGTTGCTGGCGATGTCCAAGGCCGGCGCCACGGCGAGGGTCTGGTAGACCGTCTCGATACCGGCGTCCCGGGCGTCCTGCGGCCGCTTGAACTGTGCCGGCTTCCCCGCCAGGAGGATCTCCCCGGCGTCGGGCGTCAGCGCGCCGGTCAGGCACTTGATCAGGGTGGACTTCCCGGCGCCGTTGTCCCCGATCACGGCGAGCACCTCGCCCGGGTACAGGTCCAGGTCCACCCCGTCCAGCCCGACGACCCTGCCGAACGTCTTGACCAGACCCCGGGCCGACAGCACCGGTGACCGTTGGTCGCTGTCGGCGGCGCCGGACCGGCCGGCGGGGGCGGGCGTGGTGGTGGCGGTCATGACCTCACCTTTCTGATCCACTGGTCCACGGCCACGGCGAGGATCACCAGCAGGCCGACGGCGAGTACCCGGTACTGGTCGTCCACTCCGGCGAGGGACAGGCCGCTGCGGAAGAAGCCGACGATCAGCGCGCCGAGCAGGGTGCCCAACACCGCGCCCCGGCCACCGAAAAGGCTGGTGCCACCGATGACGACGGCGGTGATGCTCTCCAGGTTGGCGTCCGTGATGGCGTTGGGGCTGGCCGCGCCGGCGCGTCCGATGAGGATCCAGGCGGTGAGGCCGTAGATCGCGCCGGCGACGAGGTAGACGCTGAGCAGCACCCGGTCGACCCGGATGCCGGCCAGCCGGGCGGCCTCCTTGTCGTCGCCCACGGCGTAGACGTGCCGTCCCCAGGCGGTCTTGGCCAGGGCGTAGCCCACCGCAAGGTAGAGGACGAGGACCGCGACGACCCCGAGGGTGATCCGGAACCGGCCCACCGGGAACGACTCACCGGTCCAGCTCAGCACCGCCGGGAGGTCGGTGGCCTGGACGCTCTGGCCGCTCGAGTAGAGCAGCCCGAGGGCGGTGAAGACGCTCAGCGTGCCGAGGGTGACGATGAACGGCGGCAGCTTGAGTCGGGTCACCAGCGCCCCGTTGAGCGCGCCCGCTGCGGCGCCGACCGCGACGGCGAGGACGATGGCGAGGAGGCCCGGCAGTCCCTGCCCCTCGGCCAGCTTCGCGGAGAGCATCATGGCCAGGATGACGATGGCGCCGACCGAGAGGTCGATGCCGGCGGTCAGGATGATCAGCGTCTGCCCGACGGCGAGCGCGCCGATCACGGCCACCTGCTGGAGCACCAGCGAGAGCGAGTTGGGTGACGCGAAGCGCGGGTTCAGCGTGGAGAAGACGACGAACGAGATGACCAGCACGAGGAACGGGCTGATCGCGGGGTGCGCGTGCAGCAGGTGCTGAACACGTCGCAGTGGCGTGTGCCGGCGCAGCGCGAACTGCTGGGCGGCGGTGGTGGGTGGGGTCGTGGCGGTCATCGGAGGCTCCCTGCCGGATTCGGCGGTGGCGGACGGACTGCCCGGCCGAGGGCGCGGGGCGGAGGATGCCCCGGGCCCTCGACCGTGGCGGGGATGGTCAGCCCCAGCAGCGCTGGGCGCCGTCGGCGCTGGTGATGCTCTCGACGCCGGCGGCCGGCTTGTCGGTGACCAGGGCGACGCCGGTGTCGAAGAAGTCCAGGCCGTCGGAGACCTTCGGCTTCTCCCCGTCGTTCGCGATCTTCTTGATCGCCTGGACGCCCAGCTCGGCCATCTTCAGCGGGTACTGCTGCGAGGTGGCGCCGATGACGCCGTCCTTGACCTGCCGTACGCCGTCGCAGCCGCCGTCGACCGAGACGACCAGGACACCCTGGGTCTTGCCGGCCGCCTGGAGGGCCTTGTGCGCGCCGACCGCGGCCGGCTCGTTGATGGTGTAGACGACGTTGATGTCCGGGTTCTTGGTCAGGCAGTTCTCCATGGCCGTCCGGCCGCCGTCCTCGGCGCCGTTGGTCGGCTCGTTGCAGGCGATCGTGTAGCTGCCGCCCGAGTAGCTGCCCGTCTTCGCCTCGTCGCCGTTCTTCTTCTTGTCGCCGGTGTCGATGCCCATGCCGGTCAGGAAGCCCTGGTCCCGGTTGTAGTCGACGGAGACGATCTTGTCATTGAAGAGGTCGAGCAGGGCGATGGTGGCCGGCTTGCCGGCGAGCTGGGTGGCCGTCCACTTGCCGATCAGCTCGCCGGCCGTGAAGTTGTCGGTGGCGAAGGTGATGTCCACGGTGTTCGCCGGGTCGGGCGGGGTGTCCAGCGCGATCACGTAGAGGCCGGCGTCACGGGCCTTCTTGATGGCCGGGTTGACGCCGGGACCGTTCGGGGTGATCAGGATGCCCTCGTCACCGCGGGCGATGGCGTCCTCGATCGCCTGCACCTGGCCGGCCTCGTCGCCGTCCTCCTTGCCGGCGGCCAGGGTCAGCTTCACGCCCTCCGCCTCGGCGGCCTTCTTCGCGCCCTGCTGCATGGTGACGAAGAACGGGTTCGTGGAGTTCTTGGTGATCAGGGCTACCGCGACGCTCTTGTCGCCGGAGCCGCCGTCACCCGAGCTGTCACCGCAGCCGGCGACGACCATGCCGGTCGCCGCTACGGCGGCCAGCAGAGCGGCGCTACGGCGGCCGATGCGCTGGATCATGTGTTCTCCCATCAGGCACCCACGAGGGCCGGGGGCAGATTTGACAACGATGTCAGGGCAGTTTCGACGCAGTAGCCGGGAGATGTCAATGCCTTTGCCACTAGTTTTCTCCAACCTGCACCTAACTCGCACGCCGCCCTTGACATCGATGTCGGAGCCGGCTCAGGATTCGCCCCACGGTCACGTCCGGCACCGACCCCGGTCGGCTCGGGCGTCCTCGAAGGACGGAGGATGGGATGAGGATCCGCCGATGGTTGGCCGCGTGCGCGGCCGCGGCTCTCGTGGCGGCGGCGCCGGGCGCCGCTGCCGCGGGAGCGACGACCAGGGACGAGCCGTATCGGCCACAGCTGCACTTCAGCCCGGCGCGCAACTGGATGAACGATCCGAACGGGCTCGTCTGGTACCAGGGCGAGTGGCACCTCTTCTACCAGTACAACCCCGAGGGCGCGCAGTGGGGGAACATGTCCTGGGGGCACGCGGTCAGCCGGGACCTGCTGCACTGGGAGGAGCTGCCGCTGGCCATTCCGTACTCGGCCGACGAGCACATCTTCTCCGGTTCGGTGGTGGTCGACGAGCGGAACACCTCCGGCTTCGGCCGCCCCGGCGCGCCGGCGATGGTCGCCGTCTACACCAGCTGGTACCCGGCCACCGGCATCCAGGCCCAGTCGCTGGCGTACAGCACCGACCGGGGTCGCACCTGGACCAAATACGCCGGAAACCCGGTGCTGGACCTCGGTTCGCGGGAGTTCCGCGATCCCAAGGTTTTCTGGGACACCAGGTCCGGTCGCTGGACCATGGCGGTGGTCCGGGCCACCGAGCACAAGGTGAGCTTCTACGGCTCGGCCGACCTGCGGTCGTGGACCCACCTGAGCGACTTCGGCCCGGCCAACGCGGTCGGTGGTGTGTGGGAGGTGCCGGACCTGTTCGAGCTGCCCGTCGACGGCGACCCGGCGCACCCGAAGTGGGTGCTGATCGTCAACCTCAACCCCGGCGCGGTCGCCGGCGGTTCGGGCGCGCAGTACTTCGTCGGCGACTGGGACGGCACCACCTTCACCGCCGACAACGTGGTGACCGGCGAGGCGGAGCCGCCGGCCGGGACGCTCTTCGCCGACTTCGAGGACGGTTACGCCGGCTGGACGGTGGAGAACGACCCGGTGCTGGGACCGGGGCCGTTCGGTGGCGCCCCGTACCCGGGCACGGTGCCGGGCCAGCAGCAGGTCAGCGGTTTCCGGGGCGGGGCCCTGGTGAACAGCTTCCTCGGCTTCGACGCCCCCCGGGGCCGGCTCGTCTCCCCCGACTTCACCATCGACCGGGGCTACCTCAACCTGCTCGTCGGCGGGGGCGCGCACCCGCACCTGCCGGACACGACGACAGACTTCGTGCCGGCCGGCGCCGAACCGGTGATCGACTTCGAGCTGCCCGACGGCCGGACGTACGAGCAGGCGGGCTGGACGGCGACCGGCGGCCTGCGCGACCGCGCGCCGGTGGTGGGCCCGGCCCGGTGGGAACGCGGCCACGTCGGTGACAAGCTGCTCACCACCTTCTTCGAGGCCGACTCGACGACCGGCACGCTGACCTCACCCGCCTTCACCGTCGACCGCGACCACCTCGGCCTGCTCGTCGGGGCTGGCGGGCACCTCGACGACGGCACCGGGCGGACGGTGGTCGAGCTGCTGGTGGACGGCCGGGTGGTGCGCACCGCCACCGGCAACTTCTCCGGCTTCATGAACTGGCGCGACTGGGACGTGACCGAGTTCCGTGGCCGCAGCGCCCAGCTGCGGATCGTGGACGAGAACACCGGCGGCTGGGGCCACCTGCTGGTGGACCAGCTCGTCGCCAGCGACGAGCCCGTCCTGCCCCGCGCGGTGGAGACCGCGGTGAACCTGGTCGTGGACGGCCAGGTGGTCCGGACCGCGACCGGCGCGGACAGCGAGCGCCTCGACTGGGTCGCCTGGGACGTCCGCGACCTCGCCGGGAAGCGGGCCCACCTGGAGGTCAACGACTTCAACTCGGGCGGCTGGGGGCACATCCTCGTCGACCACATGATGTTCGCCGACCGGCCGGCGCCGCGCGAGCTGGACCGCTACGACTGGCTCGACCACGGGGCGGACTACTACGCCGCGGTCACGTACAACAACGCCCCGGGCGGGCGGCGGGTCGCGATCGGTTGGCTGAACAACTGGCAGTACGCCGGCAGTGTCCCGACCGCGCCCTGGCGCGGCGCGATGGCCCTGCCCCGGGAACTCGCCCTGCGCACGATCGACGGCCGGGTCCGCCTGGTCCAGTCGCCGACCGCGCAGCTCACCTCGCTGCGGGGCGACGGCCCGGCGTACACCCTGCGGGACACCACCGTCCCGGCAGGGGTGCGCGACCTGCCCGCGGCGGCGGACGGCACGGTGCTGGAGATCCGGGCGGAGTTCGAGCTCCGCGACGCCCGCCGGTTCGGCCTCCAGGTACGCGCCGGTGGCGACGAACGGACGCTGATCGGGTACGACGCGGGGGCAGGCCGCCTCTTCGTCGACCGGACGCGCTCCGGCCAGCAGGCCGCCCCGCCCTTCCCCGCGGTGCACTCCGGTCCCCTGTCGGTGGACGGCAACCGGGTACGGATGACGGTGTACGTGGATCGTTCCTCCGTCGAGGTGTTCGGCGGCGCCGGACAGACCACCGTGACGGACCAGATATTCCCGGCGCCCACGAGCGATGGGACCGGCCTGTTCGCCGAGGGCGGCGCCGTGGTGGTGCGCTCGCTCACGGTCCGGCCGTTGCGGTCGGTGTGGCGCTAACCTGGCAGACGATCAACGGCGGGTGGGGCTGGGCGTTTCGCCGTGGCCCCACCCGCCACCGCACGCACTTCCTTCCGGTAGGAGCGCCCATGCACGCTGCCGCCCCCGCCCCGCCGGCCGGCGTCAAGGCCCGGCCCACGCTCCGAGACGTCGCGCTGCTAGCCGGGGTCAGCACCAAGACCGTCTCGCGGGTGGTCAACGGAGAGGCGGGGGTCTCCGCGCCGAAGCTCGCCGCGGTACGCCGGGCGATCGCCCAGCTCGACTACCGGCCGAACTTCACCGCGAGCAGCCTGCGGCGATCCAGCGGCCGCAGCGCGGCCATCGCCGCGGTCCTGGAGGATCTGGCCAACCCCTTCTCGGCCGCCCTGCACCGGGCCCTCGAGGACGCCGCCCGGGACCGGGGCGTGCTCATCTTCGCCGGCAGTGTGGACGAGAGCCCGGACCGGGAGCGGGAGCTGGTGCACGCCTTCACGATGCGGCAGGCCGACGCCCTGGTCGTGGTGCCCGCCACCGACGACCAGAGCTACCTGGCCGGGGAGGTCGCGGCCGGCACCCCGGTCGTGTTCGTGGACCGGCCGCCGGTCGGCCTGGCGGTCGACGCCGTGCTGTCCGACAATCACCACGGGGCCGCCACCGCGGTGCACCACCTCGTCGCGCACGGCCACCGGGACATCGCGTACCTGGGCGACCTGCGGACCATCGCGACGGCCCGGCAGCGCGCGCAGGGCTTCAAGGAGGCGCTGAGCGATCACGGCATCCGGCCGGCCACCATGGTCCACGACCTGCACACCGAGCGCGACTCGGCGGAGGCGGTCCGCCGGCTGCTGCGCGACGACCCGGCCCCGACGGCGCTGTTCACCTCCCAGAACCTGGTCACCATCGGCGCCATCCGCGCCCTGCAGGAACTCGGCCGGCAGCACGAGGTGGCCCTCGTCGGCTTCGACGACTTCCCCCTGGCCGACCTCCTCCAGCCGGCGGTCACGGTGGTCGCGCAGGACCCGGCCGAGATGGGGCGGGTGGCCGCCTCCCTGATCTTCCGGCGGCTGGACGGAGATCAGTGGCGACCCACAATCCACCCGGTCGCCACCCGGCTGGTGGTGCGCGGATCCGGTGAGATCAAGGGGCCGCACGCGCGCTGACGGCGGTGCCGACCGCACCGGCCGACTCGGCGGTGATCAGCGCGGCCAGCCGGTCCAGGCCCAGGTCGATCTGCTCCGGGGTGACCGCGCTGACCGACAGCCGCAGCGCGTTCACCGGCGCGCCGGCGTCGTAGAAGTGCGCCATTGGGGTCCAGAGCACGCCGTACTCGCGGGCCGAGCGGTGCAGCAGCGCGTCGTCCACCCCGAACGGCACGGTGACCACCACGAAGAAGCCGCCGGCCGGGACGTTCCAGCGCACCGGCCCGCGGGGCGGGAAGCGGCGGGCCAGCCCGTCGGCCAGGTGCCGCAGGTTGCGGGCGTACGCGGCCCGCTCCCGGACGTTCGCCGCGACCAGGGAGCAGTCGTGGGCCAGCAGCGCTCCGCCCATCACCGCCTGGCTGATCGGCGAGGTGTTCACGGTGACCATGCTCTTGATCTTCGCTAGCTGGTCGGCGAGCGGGCCGACCGTGCCGTCGGGGCCGGCCACCCGCTGGTCGGCGACGACGTAGCCGACCCGGGCGCCGGGCAGCACGGTCTTGGCGAACGAGCCGAGGTAGACCACTCGGCGGCGGGTGTCCAGCGCCTTGAGGGTGGGCAGCCGCTCGGCGCCGGCGGCCGAGAAGAGGCCGTACGGGTTGTCCTCGATCAGCAGCAGGTCCTCCTCGGCGGCCAGGTCGACCAGCCGCCGCCGGGCCAGGTCCATGCGGACCCCGGAGGGGTTGGCGAAGTCGGGCATCATGTAGCAGGCGCGCGGGCGCAGCCCCTCGGTCCGGGCGCGGTGCACCTGGTCGCGCAGGTCGGCCAGGTCGATGCCGTCGGGGCCGCCGGTTACCGGGCGCACCGGCAGGTCCACCAGGCGGGCCGCGCCGGTCAGCCCGACGTACGTGGGGCACGGCGAGCAGCACGTCGTGCGGC
This sequence comes from Micromonospora sp. NPDC023966, assembly GCF_040639095.1. Lineage (NCBI taxonomy): Bacteria > Bacillati > Actinomycetota > Actinomycetes > Micromonosporales > Micromonosporaceae > Micromonospora > Micromonospora sp. NPDC023966. The sequence goes on from NZ_JBEZZJ010000015.1 coordinate 150,881, forward strand.
CCGGCCCGCAGCGCGCGCAGCACCAGGAACATCGCCTCCTGGCAGCCGACGGTTACCACGATCGCCTCGGATCGGCGGTGAGCTGCTCGTCCACGGCCAGGTTGCGGGCGATCAGGTGGTGCACGATGCCCTTGGTCCGGCCGTACTGGAGCAGCGTCCGGTCGACCTGGACCGGGCTCAGGCCGAGGTCGTCGGCGAGATGCCGGCGGAAGGTGTCCAGGTGCTCGGCCAGCACCGCGGAGTCGAAGAACTCCTCGTACGGCCGGCCGGCGGCGACCGACACCGCGGCCGGGTAGTGCTGCGCCACCTCGTTCAGGAAGTTCATCGAGTTCAGCGCGGGGTCGTCCACGCTCGGGTGCAGGGCCGTGACGGCCAGGTCCACCGGCTCCCCGTCAGCCTCCGGTCAGGGTGCGCAGCTGGCGGGCGGCGGCCGGGTCGGCGCAGCCGCTGAGGACCAACGCGTCGCGCAGCTCGGCGGCGAGCAGCGCCAGGGCCGCCTCGGCGCTGGCCCGCCCGCCGGCCGCCAGGGCCCAGAGCAGCGGCCGGCCGACCAGCACGCCGGCCGCGCCGAGGGCGAGGGCGCGCAGCACGTCGGTGCCGCCGCGCACGCCGCTGTCCAGCAGCACCGCGCAGTGCTCCCCCACCGCGGCGACCACGTCGGGCAGCGCGGCGGCGCTGCCCGGAGCGCCATCGAGCTGCCGCCCGCCGTGGTTGGAGACCACCACGGCGTCCACCCCGGTCTCCGCCGCGCGGACCGCGTCGCGCGGGTCCAGGATGCCCTTCACCAGCAACGGCACCGGCGTACGCTCCCGCAGCCAGGCCAGGTCGGCCCAGTTCAGCGCGGGGGCGAACACCGCGCCGGTGTGCACCGCCACCGCGGACACCCCGGGGGTGCCCTGGTGGGCCAGGTCGTTCCGGCCTCCGGGCAGGTTCGCCGCGGTGACGTGCGGCGGCAGGGTGAAGCCGTTGCGCACGTCGCGCAGCCGTCGGCCGAGCACCGGCACGTCGACGGTGACCATCAGCCCGGTGCAGCCCGCGGTCAGCGCCCGGTCCAGCAGGTCGGCCACCATGCCCCGGTCTCGCAGCCAGTAGAGCTGGAACCAGACCGTGCCGCCGACCGCGGCGACCGCCTCGATCGGCGTGCTGGCCAGGGTGCTCGCCACGTAGGGCACGCCGGCCGCGCGGGCCGCCGCGGCGAGGCCCAGCTCGCCGTCCGGGTGCAGCAGTTTCTGGTACGCCATCGGCGCGACCGCCACCGGCAGGGCGAACCGGCCACTGGGTAGTGGCGCCTCGGTGGACGGGACGTCCACGCCGGCCAGCATCCGGGGCAACACCGCCACCCGGTCCAGCGCCGCCCGGTTCGCGGCCAGGGTGGTCTCGGTGCCGCTGCCGCCGGCCACGTAGTCCCACACCTCGGCGGGAAGCGCCGCCCGGGCCAGCTCGGCGAAGTCGGCCAGGCTCGCCGGCGGCACGAACGCGGGTTCGGCGCGGGCGTCCGGGCCGGCGAGGTCGCCCGGTCGCCGCCCGGGCACCGCCGGACGCATCGCAGCCGTCGTCTTCGGGTCAGCCACGGTCGGCCCCACTCGCCCCCGAGCCGGCGGACGGCCCGGCTGGGGTGAGGCCGAACCGCGCCCGCAGGAACGCGGCGGCCTGCCCGGCGCCGGCGCGGATCGCGGCGAGATCTGCGGCGCGGGCCTCGGCGAGGTTCTGGGTGTAGAGCGGCGCGGTGCCGGCGGCCGCACGCGCGGCCCGCCACGCGACCACCTGCGGGTCGAGCGTCATCGGTCCTCCCCGGGTGGTCACGAACAGCTTGTCGATGCTGCGCAGGAAGAGGCTGCCACTGTACGAGTTGGGCTGGCTGACCGCCAGCCCGGGGAAGCGGGAAAGAGCCGGGGCAGGCCCCGCCGGTGTCACAGACCGAGCAGTCGCAAGGGGACGGCGCCCGCCATCGCCTGGGCGCCGGAGTCGTTCGGACGGATGTGGTCCCCGGCGTCGTGATGGCGGTGGCCTGCCCGGTGCTCACCGTGGCGCCGCTGCTGGTGAGCCGCCGGCCGGCGGCGGAGCCGGTGGCCTCCACCCCGGCCGGACCGGCGGTCAGCGGTAGCTGAGCTGCACGACGCCGTTGCCGAACCGGCGCTCGGTGACCAGGTCGAGGTCGAGGCGGCTGCCGGCCGGGAAGAGCGGCCGGCCCGCGCCGAGCACGACCGGGTTGACGTAGAGCCGCCACTCGTCGACCAGGCCGTGCCGGGCGAAGGCGGCCGCCAGCTCGGCGCCGCCGAGGGCCATGTCGCCGCCCTGCTGCTCCTTGAGCGCCCGCACCTCCTCGGGGACGACCTCGCGCACCAGGGTGGAGTTCCAGTCGACGCGCTCCAGCGTGCGCGAGTAGACGAGCTTCGGCATGTCCCGCCAGATCGCGGCGAACTCGCGCACCGGCGCGGTGCTGGCCGGGTCCTGGTCGGCGGTGGGCCAGAAACTCGCCATCAGCTCGTAGTTGCGGCGGCCGTCGAGGAAGGCGGACATGCCACGCAGCTCGTCGTTGAAGTGCCGGTGCAGCTCGTCGTCGACCCGGTGCCAGCTCAGATCGCCGCCAGGCCCCTCGAAGTAGCCGTCGAGGGAGACCGACAACGCCACGATGATCCTGCGCATCCCGACCCCGATCTGGTTGGCGGACCGTGCCGCCAGTCTGCCAGGATCTCCCGTCATGCACGGGGAACAGGTGACCGCGTTGCTAGCCGAGTTCGACAGGGCCGGCCTCCGGGCCTGGGTGGCCGGCGGCTGGGCGGTGGACGCCCTGGTGGGCCGCCGGACCCGTCCGCACCGGGACCTCGCCACCGGGTGCAGGTCGATCGCGCGCCCGTCCGGCGCAGCCAGTTCGGCCCGCACCGGCAGCCAGTCGACGGTGGTCGCGAAGCCGAGCCGGCCGAGCATTGCCAGCACCAGCGCCTGCTGGGCCCCGTCCACGGCCAGGTCGCCTTCCGCCCGGACGGCAGCGGCGTGCAGGCCGGGTTGGACGGGGCCGAGTTCCGCTACGCCGCCGACGGGTTCACCACCGGGGTCGTCGACGGGCGGGTGGTGCCCTGCCTCTCGGCCGCCCAGCAGCTGCGCTTCCGCACCGGCTACCCGCTGCGGGACGTGGACCGCCACGACCTGGCCCTGCTCCGGCCGCTGGCATCGGCCGGCTGAGCCGCGACGGGCGCCGGTGTCGGTGGGGCGGCGTAGGGTCGGCCCATGGCGACCTGGGACGACGTCCGGCGGATCGCGCTCGCCCTGCCGGAGACCACCGAGCGCGGTTCGCACGACGACCTGCCGGCCTGGCGGGTGCGCGACAAGCTCTTCGTCTGGGAGCGGCCGCTGCGCCGCGCCGACCTCGACGCGCTGGGCGACGCCGCGCCCGACGGCCCGATCCTCGGCGCCCGGGTGCCCGACCTGGGCGCCAAGGAGGCGCTGCTGGCCGACGACCCCGAGGTCTACTTCACCACGCCGCACTTCGAGGGCTACCCGGCGGTGCTGGTCCGGCTCGACCGGATCGGGGTCGACGAGCTGACCGAGCTGGTCACCGAGGCCTGGTACGCGCGCGCCCCGAAGCGGCTCGCCACCGGGTACCGGGCCGGCGGCTGATGCCGGCCGGCGCCGGACGGGTGGCCGGGATCGTCTTCGACATGGACGGCACGCTGATCGAGTCGCACGAGGTGGTGCCGGCGGCCTACCGCGCGGCGGTGCTGGCCGGCGGCGGTCCGGAGCGCACCGACGCCGAGGTCATCGCGGGCTACCCGATCGGCCCGCCGGCCGACCTCCTGACCCACCTGCTCGGGCGGCCCGCCACCGACGCGGACCTGGCCGCCTACCACGCCCACCTGGCCGCGCTCGCCGAGCGGGTCACCGTCTACCCCGGGGTCGCCGAGGTGCTCGCCGAGGTCGCCGCCCGGGTGCCGGTGGGCCTGTTCACCGGCGCGAGCCACCGCGCGGCCGAGACCCTGCTCGACCGGGTCGGGCTGCTCGGCCGCTTCCGGGTCGTCCTCGGCGGGGACCAGGTGCCGCGCCCCAAGCCGGCACCGGACGGGATCGAGCTGGCCTGCCGGCGGCTGGGCGTGGCACCGGGCCGCGCCGCGTACGTGGGTGACTCACCGTTGGACCTGCGCGCCGCCCGGGACAGCGGCGCGGTGGCGGTGGCTGCGGCCTGGGGCCACCAGTACGACGCCACGGAGGCGGCCGACCTCACCGCGGCCCGGCCCGCGGACCTGCTGGCGCTGCTCGACTGACTGGGCGGCAGCCGGCTGAGGCACCCGTCGGAGTCACGCTTCGGGGGCTGGCCGGTCCGGGAGGGCCAGGCGCACGGCTTCCTCGGGCGTGGCCGCGATGACCGGCCCGGAGACCGGGACGCCGTGGGCGTCGACGACCCGCCAGCCGCCGAGCACCACCACCGGGATTCCGCCGCGCCACAGGGCCAGCGCCACCTCGCTGAGGGTCCCCCAGGAGCCGCCGACCGCGATCACCGCGTCCGCGCTCCACACCAGGATGGCGTTGCGGGCCTCGCCCATGTTGGTCACCACCGAGGCGGACAGCTCGACGGGGGCGGGCTCGGTGCCGCCGTCGGGGCGTACCCCGATGACCAGGCCGGCGCGGTCGCGGACGCCGGCGGCGACCGCGGCCATCACCCCGCCACCCCCGCCGCAGAGCACGGTGACCCCGCGCTCGGCCAGCAGCTCCCCCACCCGCCGGGCCTGCGCAAGTTCCTCAGGCGTCGCCTCCGCCGGCCCGCACACCGCCATCTGCACCCCGCCATTGTCCCCTGTCCACGGACACCCAGTCCATGATCGACGGATCCGGTAGGCCAGTGACCTCCAGTGGGCCGACCGGATCGGCGCCGAGCTGCGGTCGGTGCGGCCGGAGGTCAGGCCGGGTCGGTGGTGAGCAGGCCGGTGAGCAGGCTGCGCAGGGTGCGCTCGAAGAGGTCCCCGTCGGGTCGGGCGGACGGAGGTTCGGCGAACGCGGCCGCCAGATGGGGGTACGCCGCCAGGTCGACGTGGTCGAAGGTGACCGTGCCGGCGGCCGCCGCGCTGCGGGCGAAGAGCGACACCACCCCAGTGACCATGGCGATCGCCTCGAACTTCGCGGCGACCCCGGCCCGGACCGGTTGCAGGAGGCGCAGGCAGGCGTCGAAGTAGGCGAGGGTGTTCGGCCCGGGCACCGCGCGCCGGGCGATGGCGTCGGGCAGCCACGGGTGGCGCCGGTAGAGCGCCAGTTGGCGGCGGGCCAGCAGGAGGAACTGGTCCTGCCAGCTCCCGCCGTCCTTCGGGTACGGCCGCAGCTCGCCCACGCACCGGTCGACCATCAGGTCCAGCAGGTCGTCACGGGACGACAGATGCCGGTAGAGGGAGCCGGCAGCCATCTCGAGCGCCCCGGCGACCGCGCGCATCGACACGCCGGCCAGCCCGTCGGCGTCGGCCAGCTCGACGGCGGCGGCGGCGATCTGGTCCCGGCTGTGCGTCGGGGCGGGACCGCGGGCGCCGCGCTCCGGCCGCGCCCAGACGGACGGCCGGTCGGGCTCCGCAGAACTGGTGGGTGCGCCACTCACCAGACCACTGTAAACTGCAAACAGCGTTCGCGGTTTTGCGGGCGGGAGGGAGCAGCCATGCAGCGGATCACGGCGCCGGACGGCGCGGGGATCGTCCTGCACTCGACGGGCACGGGACCGGATCTCGTCGTGGTGCACGGTGGCGGAGTCACCGTCCACGAGTACCGGCGGCTCGCGGCGCGGCTCGCCGACCGGTTCACCGTGCACCTCTACAACCGGCGCGGCCGGGCGGACGCCGCGGCGCGGCGGGAGCCGTACACGGTGGAGCAGGAGATCGAGGACCTCGGGGCGGTGCTCGCGCACACCGGGGCCCGGCGGGCCATCGGGCACAGCTACGGCGCGTTCGTCGTGCTGCGGGCCGCGCTGCGGCTGCCGCTGGACCAGATCGCGGTCTACGACCTGCCGCTGCGCCTGGCCGGACACGGCCTGCCGACCGCGTTCCTGGACCCGGCCGAGGATGCGGTCCGGGCCGGGGACACCGCACGGGCGCTGGCGATCGTGGGGGCCGGCGTCAACCCGCAGTCACCCGCGTCGAGGCTGCCGCTCGGCGTGCGCACGGCGATCTGCCGGGCGTTCCTGCGCACCCCGGTCGGCCGGACGATGGGGGGCCTAGTGGGGATGACGCTGGCCGAGTCGCGGCAGATCGAGGCCCACGAGGGACCGGCCGAGGAGTACGCCGGAATCACCGCCGAGGCGTTGCTGGCCAGCGGCGCCAAGGCGGCGCCCTACTTCACGGAGATCAACGAGCGGCTGGCCACCGTCCTCCCCCGGGCCCGCACCCTGCGGGTGCCGGGCAGCGCCCACAACGGCATCGCCGCCGCACCCCCGCACGTGGTCAACCCGATCGCCGCCTTCTTCACCACCGCCACCGACCGGGGTTGATCAAGAGGTTGGCGTCGTGCGGCGGGCCGGATCCCGACGTGAACTTCTTGATCAATGCCAGCGGAGGGGGTCAGTCGGTGCGGAGGATGCCGGTCATGAGGACGCCTCTCGCCAGGTTGAGGACGCCCTCGCAGCCGCATCTGGAGCAGATTCCCAGCCCGAGCGCTGTGGTCCACCACTTCTTCTGGCGACGGTGACCGGCCGGGAACACCTAGACTCCGCTCGCCGGCGGCGGGGCGGCGCCGCGCAGCACCACCGCGCTGTTGAAGCCGTCGAAGCCGCGCGCCCCGACCAGGGCGATGCGGCTGCGCGGCGGGCGCGGCCGGCGCAGGAACGTCAGCTCACACCCCGGGGCGGGCTGCTCCGGACCGGCCGAGGCTGGCAGCAGGCCGTGGTGGAAGGCGAGCAGCGCGGTGGCCGCGTCCAGCGCCGAACCGCCCTGGTGGGCCCGGCCGGTCAGCGGCTTCTGCGTGGTCACCGGCGGGGTCGCCGCGCCGAAGACCGCGCGCAGGGCGGCTGCCTCGGCCCGGTCGTACGCGGGCACGCCGAGCGCGTCCGGCCAGATGACGTCCACGTCGTGCGGGCGGACCGCGGCCCGGTCCAGGGCCAGCCGCAGCGCCCGGGCGTAGTGGGTCGGGTCGGGGCCGGCCTCGGGGTCGGTCGGCGCGGCGTCGTGGGTGGCTGCCCAGCCGGTGATCTCCCCGTAGATCCGGGCTCCCCGGTCCAGCGCGTGCCCCAGCTCCTCCACCACGAACACCGCGCCGCCCTCGGCCGGCACGTAGCCGGTGGCGGTGGCGTCGAACGGCCGGTACGCCCGCTCCGGGTCGGCCACGTCGCTGAGCAGCCCGGAGCGGAGCTGGCAGGCCAGCGCGTACGGGCTGAGCGGGCACTCGGTCGCCCCCGCCACCACCAGCGGGGTGCCGCGGCGGATGGTCCGCACCGCGTGGGCGAGGCTGTCCAGCCCGCCGGCCGACTCGGAGACGGTCACCCCGCACGGCCCCTTGAGCTGGTGCCGGATGGAGAGCTGGCCGACGCTGGCCGCGTAGAACCAGGCGATAGACTGGTACGCCCCGACGGTCCGGGTCGGCCCGCCCCAGAGCCGTTGCAGCTCCTTCTGCCCGAACAGGTTGCCGCCCGAGGAACTTGCCAGGGTGACCGCCCAACGGTACGGGTCGGTGGCCTCCTCGGGCAGGCCGGCGTCGGCCAGCGCCAGCCGGGTGGCGGCGAAGCCCAGGTGGGTCCACCGGTCGGTCTGCACCCGTTGCCGGGTGTCGGTGAACCCGGCCGGGTCGAAGTCGGGCACCTCCCCGGCGATCCGGGTCGGGTAGCCGGCCGGGTCGAACAGGGTGATCGGCCCGGTGCGCCGGGTGCCGGCGAGCACCGCGTCCCAGTGCGCCCGCGCGCCGACCCCGGTGGGCGCAACCACCCCGATCCCGGTCACCACGGCCCGCGCCGTCATGGGTTGACCGCCATCCGGCGGAAGATCATCGCGGACTGGAAGCCGCCGAAGCCGCTGCCCACCGACAGCGCCACGTCCACCGGCACCTCCCGCGCCTCGTTGGGCACGTAGTCCAGGTCGCACTCGGGGTCCCGGGTGGCCCAGTTGGCGGTGGGCGGGACCACGCCGTACTCGATGGCCAGCGCGCAGGCGGCCATCTCGATCGAGCCGATCGCGCCGAGCGAGTGCCCGACCATCGACTTGATCGAGCTGATCGGCACCCGGTACGCGGCCGGCCCCAGCGCCCGCTTGAACGCGGCGGTCTCGTGCCGGTCGTTCTGCCGGGTGCCGGAGCCGTGCGCGCTGACGTACGACACGGCCGACGGGGCGAGCCGGGCCTGGCGCAGAGCGTCGCTGATGGCCACGGCCATCTCCGCCCCGTCGGGGCGCAGCCCGGTCATGTGGAAGCCGTTGCTGCGGCTGGCGTAGCCGGCCACCTCGCAGTAGACGTGCGCGCCCCGGCGGCGGGCGTGCTCCGCCTCCTCCAGCACCAGCACTGCCGCGCCCTCGGCCAGGACGAAACCGTGCCGGTCGGCGTCGAAGGGCCGGGAGGCGTGCTCCGGGTCGTCGTTGTCCGGGCTGGTGGCGCCGATGGCGTCGAACGAGGCGACGGTGACCGGGGAGATCGGCGAGTCGGACGCCCCGGCCAGCACGATGTCCGCCTCGCCGTCGACGACGAGCTGGTGGGCGTAGCCGATGGCGTCGATGCCGGAGGTGCAGCCGGTGGAGACCACCTGGGCCGGGCCGTGCAGGCCGTGCCGGCAGGCCACGTCGGCGGCCAGGCTGCTGGGGATCAGCGCCTGGTACAGGTACGGCCCGCCGAGGGTGTGGTCGACCAGCCAGCGCCGGCCGGAGTCGCTGACCCGGACGTACTCCTTCTCCAGCGCCATGGTGCCGCCGACGGCGGTGCCGAGCACCACGCCGGCCCGTTCCCGGTCGGCGTCGGAGAGGGTCAGGCCGCTGTCGGCGAGCGCCTCGGCGGAGCAGGCGAGGGCGAACTGCACGTACCGGTCGGCGCGCTGCCGCTCGGCGAGGGTGATGCCGGCGGCGTCCGGATCGAAGTCGCACTCGGCGGCGATCTGCGAGCGGAACGGCGACGGATCGAAGAAGCTGATCCGGCGGGTGGCGGTGCGCCCCTCGGTGATGGTCTTCCAGAACCGGTCCCGGGTGGCGCCGCCGGGGGCGACGACGCCGACGCCGGTGACCACGGTGCGCCGGCCGGTCACGACGGTTTCCGGGGTGGTGGGGCGCCCTCGGTGTCGACGTGGCCGAGTTCCGGGCGGGGGGCGAGCGGTCCGAGGTGGAAGACCACCTCGGCCGGCTCGTCGCCGGTGTTGCGCAGCCGGTGCCGCACGTCCCGGGGCACGAAGAGCGCCTCCCCGGCGGCGAGGGGCACCGGCTGGTCGTCCAGGTCGACGGTGATGACGCCGCGGGCCACGTAGAGGAACTCCTCGCTGTAGGGGTGGTAGTGCTCGGCGATCCGCTCCCCCGACGCCAGCGTGGCCACCCCCATGAAGCCGGAGGTGCTGCCGACGGTCTTCGGGCCGAGCAGCACCCGCAGCTCGCCGCCGCGCCGCCGGTCGGCGGTGACGTCGTGGACGGAGACCCGGGCGGTGGTGGTGTCGGTCATCGCGCGCCTCCCGCGTGCGCCCGCTCGATCCGCTCCTTGATGACGGCGAGCTGGACCTTGCTGTTGGTGTTGATCCGCTCGGTCATGCCGGCGTTGTCGACCGGCGCGGTGGGCTTCATGGCGAAGTCCTGCACCCAGGTCATCCGGGTGCCGCCGGGGATCTCGTCGTAGCGCCAGTGGATCCGCATGTACTCGAACGGGCCGGTCTCGACCCGGCGGGCGTGCACCTCGCGGGTGGCCGGGTCGGCGGTGCGTTCGCTGACCCAGCTCCACGACGTGCCGTTCTCGTCGGGGTGCATGGTCAGCCGGAACCGGACCGTGTCGCCCTCCCGGTGCAGGATGTCGACCACCGCGTACTCGGTGAACAGCTCGGTCCACCGGGCGACGTCGTTGGTGATCTCCCAGACCAGCGGCAGCGGGGCGGCGATGTCGACGGCGTTCTCGGTGTGCCCGGGCTGGTCCGCCTTCCGGGCCACCAGGTCGGCCACGCCGGCGATGCTGAGCTGCCCGGCCTGCTCCGGGATCTTCACCCGCCACCGGTCGGCCACGACCGCGGAGAGTTCGAGCAGCGCCAGCGAGTCCATGCCCAGCTCCTCCAGGCTGGCGGCCGGGGTGCGGGCGGCCGCGTCGGCGTCCAGGCCGCAGTGGGTCACCAGGATGTCGGTGATCTCGTTGGCGAGCGGTCGGTCGGGAGCGACGGTCATCGGTTCCTCCAGGCGTTCGGGCCGGCGGCGGGCACGGCCGTGACGGGGGTACGGCCGGCCGGGTCGGCGTCGGCTCGGGTGTCGGGCACCGGGACGGGCGCGACCGGCCCGGCCCGGTCGGCGACCGGCGCGACATCGGCGACCGGCGGGCGCACGGCGGCGGATACGGCGGCGGGCGGCGTGAGCAGACGTTCCACCAGGGCGGTGGTGTGCCGCGCGGCGCGGAAGGCGGCGTCGCGCAGCACCCGCCGGGCGAACGGGATGGTGGTGCGCACCCCCGGACCGGCCACCTCGAACTCGCCGAGCGCCCGGTCGAGCCGGTCCAGCGCGCCGTCCCGGTCCGGCGCCCAGACCGCCACCTTGGCCAGCAGCGAGTCGTAGTGCGGGCTGACCAGGTAGCCGACGTGGCCGTGGGTGTCGACCCGGGTGAACGGGCCGCCGGGCGGCCGGAACCGGTCCAGCCGGCCGGGCGCCGGTGCGAAGTCGCGCTCCGGGTCCTCCACGTTGACCCGGCACTCGACCGCCACCCCGCGCAGCCGGACGTCCTCCTGCCGCCAGCGCAGCGGCGTGCCGGCGGCGACGTGCAACTGCTCGTGGACCAGGTCGATGCCGGTGACCAGCTCGGTCACCGGATGCTCCACCTGGATCCGGCAGTTGATCTCCAGGAAGTGGCAGCGCTCCGCCTCGTCGACCAGGAACTCGACGGTGCCGGCGCCGGTGAAGCCGACCGAGAGGGCGCCGCGCAGCGCGGCCTCGGCCAGCGTGTCGAGGGTGGCCGGTCGCAGCGCCGGAGCGGGGGCCTCCTCGATCAGCTTCTGGTGCCGGCGCTGCACCGAGCAGTCCCGGGTGCCCAGGTGGATCCCGTTGCCGTGGCCGTCGCAGAGCACCTGCACCTCGACGTGCCGGGCGTCGGCCAGGTAGCGCTCGACGTACACCCGGTCGTCGCCGAAGGCGACCTGGGCGGCGGCGCGGGTGCGGGTGTACGCCCGGGGCAGCTCGGCGGCGCACCGGACCACGGTCATCCCGCGCCCGCCGCCGCCGGCGGCCGCCTTGACGATCACCGGGTAGCCGACCTCGGCGGCCACGGCGAGCGCGTCGGCGGCGGTCGGCAGGGTCCGCACGCTGCCCGGCGGCAGCGGCAGGCCGGCCCGGCTCATCAGCGCCCGCGCGGTGGACTTGTCGGCGAGGGCGGCCATCACCTGCGGCGGCGGGCCGACGAAGGTGAGCCCGTTCTCCGCGCAGATCTCGGCGAAGTCGGCGTCCTCGGAGAGGAAGCCGTAGCCGGGGTGCACGGCCTGGGCGCCGGTCTGCCGGGCCGCCTCGACGATCGCGGCGGCGTTCAGGTAGCTCTGCCGGCTGGCCGCCGGTCCGATTTGGACGGTCTCGTCGGCCAGCCGCACCGGCAGCGAGTCGGCGTCGGCGCTGGAGTGCACCACCACCGTCCGGACGCCCAGCTCCCGGCAGGCGCGCAGCACGCGCAGCGCAATCTCGCCCCGGTTGGCGATCAGCACCTTGTCGAACATCAGGCGTCCCGTCCGGTGAGCGGTTCCAGGGCGATCAGCGGCTGGTCGTACTCGACGGGCTTGCCGTCCTCCACCAGCAGCTCGACGACCCGCCCGGCCTGGCCGGCGGTCACCTCGTTCATCAACTTCATCGCCTCGACGATGCCGACCACCTGGCCGGGCCGGACCACGTCGCCGACGGCCACGAACGGGGCGGCGGCGGGCTCGGGGGACCGGTAGAAGGTGCCCACCACGGGCGCCCGCACCACCGGCCGGTCCGTCGCCGGCGCCGCCTCGACCCGCGGCTCGGTGACCGGCTCCGCCTCGGCACGCGGCGCGGGCGCCGGCCGGGCCGGGCCGTGCCACTCCACCTCGAGCACGGTCTCGCCGCTGCGCAGCCGTACCCGGCGCACCGGGCCGGCCAGTTCGGCGACCAGCTTGCGGGCGTGCCGGCTCAACCCGTCCAGCACCTCCTCGGGCCCCGCCTCCGCGCTCACCGCGCCACCTCCGTTCGTGTCCGACTCCCGATCGCCTCGCCCGGCGGGTTCGTGGCGGCCGAGCGCGCGGCGCCGAAGCGGCGGAAGCGCTGCCGGCGGCGGCGGACCAGGGTGGCCGGCGGCACGGCGAGCAGCGGGGCGAGGTTCGCCGCCACCGCCCGGCCCAGCAGCTCGGCCGCGCCGGCCGGGTCGCCGTGGGCGGCGGGCCGCGGCTCGGGCACCACCTCGTCGACCACCCCCAGCCGGCACAGGTCGGCGGCGGTGAGCCGGAGCGCCCGGGCGGCCTGCGGCGCGGCCGAGCTGTCCGGCCAGAGGATCGCGGCGCAGCCCTCCGGGCTGATCACCGAGTAGACGGCGTGCTCCAGCATGAGCACCCGGTCGGCGACCGCGAGGGCGAGGGCCCCACCGCTGCCGCCCTCGCCGGTGACCACCGCGACGACCGGCGTGGGCAGCACGCTCAGCGCGAGGATGTTCTCCGCGATGGCGGCGGCCTGGCCCTGCTGCTCGGCGTCCACGCCCGGGTCGGCGCCCGGGGTGTCCACCAGGGTCACCACCGGCAGGCGGAGCCGGGCCGCGAGGCGCATCAGCCGCAGCGCCTTGCGGTGCCCGGCCGGGCTGGCCATGCCGAAGTTGCGGGCCACCATCTCGGCGGTGGTGTGTCCCTTCTGGTGGCCGATCACCATCACCGGCCGGCCGTCCAGCCGCGCCACCCCGCCGACGACCGCCGCGCAGTCCGCGCCCAGCCGGTCGCCGTGCAGCTCCACGAAGCCGTCGAAGGCGGTCTCCAGGTAGTCGAGGGTGGTGGGCCGGCCGGGGTGCCGCGCCGTGCGTACCGTCTCCCACGCGTCCCGGGCCGGGCCGCTCGCCGCGGGCGCGGCGGCCGGTCGCGGCGCCGGCTCCTGCCGGGGTACGGGCAACCGCCGGGCGGCCTCGGCGGCGGCGAGCAGCGCGGTCAACCGGCCGCGCAGCGCGTGCCGGGGCACCACCAGGTCGACCTGACCGTGCCGGAGCAGGAACTCGGCGGTCTGGAAGCCCTCCGGCAGCGTGGCGCCGGTGACCTGGCGGATCACCCGGGGCCCGGCGAAGCCCAGCCGGGCGCCGCTCTCGGCGAGCACCACGTCGGTGTTGGTGGCGAAGGAGGCGGCCACCCCGCCGTACGTGGGGTCGGTGATGACGCTGACGGTGAGCAGCCCCGCCTCGCGCAGCCCGGCGACGGCCTGGCTGACCGTCGCCATCTGCATCAGCGACAGCGCGCCCTCCTGCATCCGCGCCCCGCCGGAGGCGGTGACCAGCACCAGCGGCGTGGCGTCGGCCAGCGCCCGCTCCGCGGTCCGGGTGATCAGCTCGCCGACCGCGCAGCCGAGGCTGCCGCCGAGGAAGCGGAAGTCCATCACCGCCAGGGCGACCGGGTGGCCGCCGACCCGTGCGGTCCCGCAGAGCACCGCCTCGTCCAGGCCGGTGGCGGCGCGGGCCGCGCCGAGCCGGTGCGGGTAGGGCAGCGCGTCGACGAACCCGATCGGGTCGACCCGCACCGCCGGCTCCGGCAGCGGGGTGAACGAGTCCGGGTCGACCAGCTGCGTCACCCGGTCCGGCGCGTCGAGCCGCGCGTGCGACCCGCACTCCGGGCAGACGTCGAGGTTGCGCCGCAACCGCTTGCGGTAGAGCAGGGAGGCGCAGCCGTCGCAGCGGGACCAGAGCTGCTCGTCCTGGGGCGCGGTGGTGGTCACGACCGCCGCCCAGGGGCGTCGTACCGGTAGAAGCAGTGGGCCATGGCGTCGCGCGGCGAACGCCAGGTCGGCAGGTACGGCGAGATGTACGGGCGGAGCCGCTCGCTGACCCGGACGAACTCGGGATGGCCGCGCGCCTCCTCCACCGCCCCCTGCGCCGGCACCTCCGTCTCCAGGAGATGGACGTAGAGGTCGTGCAGCCGGTAGAGGGAGCGGTGCCGGACGCCGACCAGGCCGGGCAGTTCGGTCGCGTCGGACGCGGCGAAGATCTCGGCGACCCGATCCTCGGCGGTCGGCACCACCTTGGCGACGATGAGCGAGCGGTCCATGCGCAGCCTCCCCTGAGTGCGTCCCGGTGCGTGACGACCGGTCTCGCCGGACGACTGGCGACACGGTGCCGCCGGCACCGTCAACGCGGCGTCAACCGGCCACCATCGGGCCGGGAAGTCGGTGACGCTGCGTTGACGCAAACTGTGCGGTAGCTGTGGGAAGATCGAATTCGCGAATAGATGACGACACTTCTTCGCAGTTCACAGGACGTTCGTCCGGCCATTACGGACGGTCAGCAAACTGACGCGGCGTTGACGCAGAGTAACAAGTGTTGATATCCTCCGTACCGGCCAGCCCGGCCACAGCGGGCTTTCTCCGCCGCGGCGGAGCCGTTCCGACACCGGCGTCGCGGGCAGCCGAGCCGGGCAACAGAGGACGGTCGGGACGAGGGTTCCGTGCAGGGGGTGCACCCGTGTCCGGTGGATCGAGGATGCCGACGGCGGGAGACCCCGTCCCACGGGTGTCGCTGCACCTGCTCGGCGGGTTCCGGCTGCTCCACGACGACGACACCCCGGTGGTGGTGCCCCGGGGGCTGCAACGGGTCATCGCCCTCATCGGGCTGCGCCCGGGCGCCACCCGCAGCCACCTCGCCGGGCTGCTCTGGCCCGAGACCTCCGAGGACCGGGCACTCTCCTCGCTGCGCACCGCGCTCTGGCGGCTCCGGCAGGATCCCTGCTGTCCGCTGTGCACCGACGGTGACACCGTCCGCCTCGGCCCCACCGTCCACCTCGACGTCGACGAGCTGGTCGCGACCGCCGCCCGGGTACGCGAGGGCGAGGTGCCCCGGGGGGCCGCCGGCGCCGGCCGGCACGACCTCCTCCCCGGCTGGTACGACGACTGGGTGCTGCTGGAGCGGGAACGGCTGCGTCAGCTCCGGCTGCACATGCTGGAGGAGCTCGCCGGCAACCACCTCGCCGCCGGCCGGCACGGCGAGGCGCTGGAGGCGGCGCTGGAGGCGATGGCCGCCGAACCGCTGCGGGAGACCCCGCACCGCCTGGTGGTCCGCATCCACCTCGCCGAGGGCAACGCGTTCGAAGCGGTGCACGCCTTCTACGTCTACCGGGACCTGCTGCTGCGCGAGCTGCGCCTGGAGCCGTCCCCGGCGATGTGCGCGCTACTCGACGACACCCTCGCCCCGATCCGGCGGGCAAGCCGGCGGGAGGCCCCGCCGCGGCGCGCCGACCGGACCAACGCCCCCGGCCGCCCGGCCGGCCCCACGTCGCGCGGCGCGGCCGCACCCACCAAGCCGCACCCCCGCTGACCGTCACCGGCGTCACCACGACCATCAATGTCACGGGACGGGCCGTGACGGCCAGGTGACAGCCGGCCCGGCAGGGTGGACCGCACGGTGACCGACCCCCTGGGCCGGGGTCGGCGCACCCAGCGGCGGAAGGGGGCCCGATGAGTCGACTGTTGGTCGTCAGCCGGATCGTGCCGGGGGCGCAGGGCCGGGTGGCACAGATCTTCGCCGAGTCCGACGCCACCGAGCTGCCCCGCCTCACCGGCGTACGGCACCGGTCGCTGTACTACCTGCACGACCTGTGCGTGCACCTCATGGAGACGGTCGACGTCGACCCGGACGTGGCCGCCGAGGTTCGCGACAACCCGTTCTACCAGCAGGTCAACGAGCGGCTGTCGGCGCACATCTCGCCGTACCTGCGCACCTGGCGCTCCCCCCGCGACGCCGTGGCCGGCTGCTTCTACAGCTGGGACGCGGCCGGCCTGCCCGCGCCGGGCCGGATCTGCTGAGCGATCCGCGGGAAGACCGGGGCGTCCCGGACCCTCGAACGGCACCAGGGTCCGGGGCGCCCCTTTCCGCGCTCCGCGCGGCACACGCTCGGTCATCCCGCGGCCACCGGCCGGCACCGCCCGTCCCACCAGCGACGGCAGCCGCCGACCACCCTGTCGCCGCGCGCGTACGTGTGGGAAGCTGCCCCGGGTTTTCTCGCGATTGTCGTTCACGTACATAGGAGGAGGTTGGCCATGCCGACGAGCTTCGGGCAGTGGCTGGTCGTGATCCTGGCCCTGCTGGTGGGCCTGGTCATCGGGTGGGTGGTGAGCGGCCGTCGGAGCGCCGCCGGCACCGGCACGCCCACGGTGGAGGGTGCCGCCGCCCCGGCGCCCGAGGTGACCGCCACGGTCGACCGGGAGCGGCCGGAGGCGGTGGTCGACGAGGTGCCGGCGCCCGTCGCGGTGACCGAGGAGGCGGCCACGGTCGAGCAGGACGCTCCACCGGCCGCCGCCACGCTGGCCGCCGAGGCCACCACCCTGCCGTCCGCCGAGCCGGTGACGGTCGCCGAGCCGGCCAGGATCGACGAGGAGCCGGCCCCCGCGGCCGAGCCGGTGGCCGACGAGGCGCAGCCGGTGACCCTGGCCGGCGCCAAGCCGGCGATTGCCGACGAGGCGACCGCGCCGGAGCCGGTGGCCGCCGACGAGGAGCCGGCCGCGGAGCCGGTGACCGTGCCGGCCGACGAGCCGGTCGCCGAGACCGAGCCGGTCGCGCCGGTGGCGGTGCCCGCGCCGCGCGCCGCGGTGGAGGACGTGGCTCCGGCCCAGGTGGACGCCGCCGGCCCGGACGACTTCCGGCGGATCCAGGGCATCGGGCCGAAGATGGCCGCGGCCCTTCAGGCCGCCGGCATCCGCACCTACCAGCAGCTCGCCGAACTGGACGAGCCGGTGCTGCGGGAGACCGTCAAGGCCGCCGGCTTGCGCGCCGCTCCGGGCCTGGCGACCTGGTCGCAGCAGGCGAAGGTGCTGGCCGGTGCCCGCGCCGAGGCCGAGCGGGTGCTCCCGGTCGGCGCCAGCGAGGACGCCTGATCCGACGCCCGGGCCGGTGGTGACCGTCGGTCACCGCCGGCCCGCGCCGTGTCCGGCGGCCGTCGGCCCGGGCGGGCTGATCGGCCGGTCACCGGCGCGGCGCCTCGGACGAGCGTGAATGCCGGAAACCCGGCACGGGTACGGGCGGGCTCGCTACGGTCGGGTGCGGGGCCGGACGGCCCGCCGCGCCGATCCCGCCACCGCAGGAGCAGCTCGTGCCCACCGCCACGCCGGAGCAGCCCGCCGAGCGGCGGCCCCCGGTCCGCGATCCCGAGGCACCGCGCCGGGTGACCCTGCTGGAGCTCTTCTTCGACCTGGTGTACGTGGTCGCGCTCTCCCTCATCTCGCGCGGCCTGATCACCGAGGTCAGCTGGGAGCGGGGCCTCCAGTCGCTGATCATGCTCATGGCGATGTGGTGGACCTGGGCGATCACCACCCTGGTCACCGACCTGTACGACCCGCAACGCCCCGAGATCAAGCTGCTGATCATCGCGGTGATGTTCGGGGCGCTGCTGATGACCACCGCCATCCCGGAGGCCTTCGGCGCCCGCGGGCTTGTCTTCGCCGGGACGTACGTGGCGATCCATCTCGGACGCGGACTGTTCCTCATGCCGACGGTCCGGCGGCACCGGCAGACCCAGCGCCGGGCGGCCCGCATCTTCCTCTGGTTCGCGGTCTCCGCGATCCCCTGGATAATCGGCGCCAAGGTGGGCGGCCACGCCCGCGAAGCGCTCTGGGCGCTGGCCCTGGGCATCGACTACCTCGGCTTCCGGCTCGCGTACCCGGTGCCCGGTCTCGGCGTGATACCGGACGCGCAGCGCAGCGTGACCGCCGAGCACCTCTCCGAGCGCTACCAGCAGTTCTTCATCATCGCCCTGGGCGACGCGATCCTGGTCACCGGCACCGTCTTCAGCCTGCACCACTCGGAGGCGGAGAACCTCGGCGCGTTCGCCACCGCGTTCGGCACCACGCTGCTGCTCTGGCGGATCTACGTGCACAAGTCCGGTGAGCTGCTGCCGCACGCCATCGCCATGTCCAAGCAGCCGAGCAAGTTCCTGAACACGGCCCCCTACACCCACCTGCTGATGGTGGCCGGGGTGGTGACCAGCGCGGCGGGCTTCGACCTGGTGCTGCTCGAGCCGACCGGGCTCAACTCACCGGCCTGGCTGGGGGTCATCCTCGGTGGGCCGGCGCTCTTCCTGGCCGGTCGCGCAGCCTTCGAGTACGAGGTGTTCAGCCGGGTGTCGCTCTCCCGGCCCGGGGGGATCCTGGCGCTGGTCGCCATCGCACCCGGCCTGCTGTTCCTCGCGCCGATCTACGCCGCTCTCGGGGCGATGCTGGTGCTGGCCGGGGTGGCCGTCGCCGACCACCTGCGCAGCCGGGGCCGGCCGCCGGAGGACCCCACGCCGCCGCACTGAGCCGCCCGCGATGGTCGAAATCGGCCGCGCCTCAACCGCGGCGCCGTTTGACCGTTCACCCGATCTGGGTACATGGCCTCCACCTCGAACCCACCACAACCCCAGTGGAGGCAACCCATGCGCGGCACCTCGATAGTCGGCGTCCTGGTCGTCATCTGGCTCATCATCGGCGCCATCGCCGCGGGCCAACGCGGTTACTACGGCAACGACGACACCAACTGCGCCGAGGCCGGCACCATCCTGGTCACCATTGTGGCCGGCCCGCTGAACTACATCGGCGCGAACCCCAAGGTGGACTGCGAGCTCCCCCAGCCGTCCAAGTAGGCCCGACCCCGCACCATCCCGGCCCGCGCCCGCTCCCCCGGTGCGCGGGCCGTTCCGTCCCCGCCGTATGCCGGGTCACCACCCCTAGGCCGTCCTAGGAGGCTGGGTCCCTTCCCGTCGGCGGTCGGCGGCGGGCGAGCGTTTGCCCCGCCGCCGGGTGGGAAGGGCAGCGGTCCAGCCGCGCGGGGGACGGGAGACCAGGGCGATGCAGATCGGCTACAAGCTGGCCTCGGAGGCCTTCGGCCCGCAGGAACTCATCCGCCAGGCGATCCGCGCCGAGCAGGCCGGCTTCGACTTCGTCGAGATGAGCGACCACTACCACCCCTGGCTGGAGGTGCAGGGACACTCCTGCTTCACCTGGAGCGCGCTCGCCGCCATCGCCGCGAAGACCAGCACCCTCGGCCTGGCCACCGGAGTCACCTGCCCCTCGGTCCGCTACCACCCGGCGATCATCGCCCAGGCCGCGGCCACCATGGCGCTGATCTCCGACGGGCGGTTCACCCTCGGCGTGGGGGCCGGCGAACGGCTCAACGAGCACGTGGTCGGGCAGGGCTTCCCGAGCGTGCGCGGCCGGCACGAGCGACTGCGCGAGGCCCTGGAGATCATCCGGCTGCTCTGGCAGGGCGGCTACCAGTCGTACGAGGGCAGGCACCTCCAGCTGGAGGACGCCCGGGTCTGGGACCTGCCGGAGACCCCGCCGGTGATCGCCGTGGCGGCCAGCGGACGGTCCTCCGCCGCGACGGCCGCCGAACTGGGCGACGGGCTGTTCGCCACCGAGCCGAAGTCGTCGATCGTGGCGCACTACCGGGAGGCCGGCGGGCAGGGGCCGCGCTACGCGGAGGTGCCGCTGGCCTGGGCCGCCGACGAGGAGCAGGCGGTTCGCGCGGCGAAGGAGACCAGCCGGTGGGCGGTCACCGGATGGAAGGTGATGAGCGAGCTGCCCAACCCGGTCAACTTCGACGCGGCGACGGTCTGGGTGGAGGACCAGCACATCCGGCAGCAGTTCTCGGTCGGACCGGACCCGGCGCCGCACCTGGCGAAGGCGCGCGGGTACGTCGAGGCCGGCTTCGACCACATCGTGCTGCAGAACGCCGGCCCGGACCCGGACGGCTTCCTCGACTTCTGCGCGGACGGCTTCCTCGCCCAGGTACGCGCCCTCGCCTGATCGGCCGCTGGTAGCCGGGCGCAGCCCGGGGCGGCGGGCGGTCGGCGTACCCCCTCCGGGGTCGGAGCGGGACGGGGCCGCCGGCCCGCGGCGGCGCTCACCCGCCGACGTGGATGCCGGGACGGCGGGTGGGGTCCGGCTCGGACTTGCGGATGATCTCCCGCACCACCGGCGGGGTGTCGCCGCGCCCGAGGATCAGGTAGCGCAGCAGGTGCGCGATCGGGTTGCCCTCGGACCACTCGAAGTGGCAGTGCGGGCGGACGCCGGTGGCGTCGCGCAGTGCCAGCAGGATGGCCGCGATGGCGTTGGGCGCGGCCGGGCTGTTGGCGCGCAGGATCCGGTATCCGCCGACCTCCACCCCGTGCACCCGCAGCACCTCGCTGAACCGCGAGGGGTCGCTGATGTCGATCTCCAGGAAGAGCACGTCGGCGGCCCCGGGCACCGGGTTCATGCCGCGCTGCGCGCGCTCCTTGAGCCGGTACTCCTTCAGCGAGCCGCTCTGCCGCTTGTTCGCGATCAGGTGCAGCCGGCCGTCGTGGGCGATCGACTCGGCGATGAAGCGCCGCGCCGCGTCGTCGAACTCGATCCGCTCGGCCCGCAGCTCGGTGGTCCGGGACACCCGGGAGATCAGCGAGACGGCCACGATGCCGGCGATGAAGAACCCGGAGATGGTGATGCCGTCCGGCTTCTCGATGACGTTCTCGGTGAGCGCGTAGAGCAACACCAGGGTGAGCACCGTGAAGCCGCCGGCGGCGAGCCGGTGCCGCGCCCGGTAGGCGGAGATGGTCACGGCGATCGCGCCGGAGACCATCATGGCCAGGATGCCGGTGGCGTACGCGCCGGCCTGGGCGTTGACGTCGGCCCGGAAGGCGAGCGTGATGGCGATGCTGATCGCGGTGTAGACCAGCACCACCGGACGGACCGCCCGGCCCCATTCGGGCGCCATGCCGTAGGAGGGCAGGTAGCGGGGCACGATGTTGATCAGGCCGGCCATCGCGGAGGCGCCGGCGAACCAGAGGATCAGGATGCTGCTGATGTCGTAGACGGTGCCGAACGCCTCGCCCAGGTGCTCGTGGGCCAGGAAGGCCAGCGCCCGGCCGCTGGCCTTCCCGCCCGGCGCGAACTCGTCCGCCGGGATCAGCACGGTGGTGACGAAGGTGGTCGCGATCAGATAGACCGACATGATCAGCGCGGCGGTGGTGAGCAGCCGGCGGGTGTTGCGGATCCGGGCGGCGAGCCGCCGCTCGGCGTCGCCGCCGTCCCCCCTGACCAGCGGCATCATGCTGACCCCGGTCTCGAAGCCGGAGAGGCCCAGCACCAGCAGGGGGAACGCGAGCACGCTGGTCGCCAGCACGTCGCCCCCGCCGCCGACCCGGGTCAGCCGGTCGGTCCAGTCGCCGAGCGTTCCCGCGTCGGCGGCGACCTCGGCCAGGCCGGCCACCACGATCACCGCGTTCAGCGCGAGGAAGATCGCGACGAGGGGGATGGCGACCTGCACGGCCTCGCTGAACCCCATCAGGAACACCCCGCCGAGGATGAGCAGCAGCACCACGGTCACCAGCACCGCGGCGGTGGTGCCGTGCGGGAACGACTCGGGCAGGATCGGGTTCTCCAGCAGGTGCACGGTGGCGTCCGCGGCGGAGAGCGTGATCGTGATGATCCACGAGGTGGCCACGAAGCCGAGCAGCACCAGCACGAAGAGCTTGCCGCGCCAGAACGGCAGCAGCCGCTCCAGCATGGCCACCGAGCCCTGCCCGTGCGGGCTCTCCCGGGCCACCCGCCGGTACATCGGCAGCATCCCCAACAGGGTCAGCGCCACGATCAGCAGGGTCGCGAGCGGGCTGAGCGCACCGGCCGCCACGGCCGCGATGCCGGGCAGGTAGGACAGGGTGGAGAAGTAGTCGACGCCGGTCAGGCACATCACCTGCCACCAGGGGTGCCGCTTGGCCTGGGGCTCGCGGGTCTCCGGGCCCTCCGGCTGCACCCGGTGCTGGAACAGCCAGCGAGTCAGCCGGTTGGCCGGCTCGGCCGGCCGGACCGGGCTCGCCACGCGCTCCGGGACCGTCGGGGCTCCCCCACGGACGCGGTCGCCGCGCTCCGGGTCGCGGGCGGCGCGCAGCGCCCGGTCCGCCGGTGTCGACTGCGCGTGGTGGCGGCGCCCCCGCGTCCGCCGGGGCTGCGCCCCGTCCCGTGCCTCCGCCATGTGCACCCCTTCAGGCCCTGAATCGACCGTAGGCTGTACCCAGTGCGTGACCCGGCCGAACCGGGCAAGCGGGGCAGATGATCAGGACGGGCCGGCCAGGGCGTCGCGCAGCGCCTCCGGGTCGGTCACCGTCACGGTGACGGCCGGGTGGCGCGGCCAGGGGCCGGGGGCGAGCGCCGGCACCGGGACGGCGAGGCGGATGCAGACCCCGGCGGCCACGCCGGTGCCGAAGGTGACCCCGCCGTCGGCCAGGGACAGGTGCGGGCCGACCGCCCGCCACCAGCGGTACGGGCCGCCCAGCTCCACCCCGCTGACGTTGTCCCGGGCGGTGCGCAGCCGCCAGGGGCCGAACCGCACGGTCAGGTCGTCCGGGCCCAGCTCGACGCGGGCGGTCTCCGGCCGCACCCCGAGCAGGGCCAGGGGCAGCCGGAACGCCGGGTCGAACCGGAAGGCGAAGCGGCGGACCGGCTCGGTGTGCGGCATGGCCGCCGGGTACCCGGTCGGGCCACGCCGACACCCGGTCGCGCCGGCCCGGCCGATCCCCACGTCAGCCCGGGTCGGCCCAGCCGCTCCCCCGCGGGCTGGGACCGGCCGGCGCTCCCCAGCGCCGGCCGGTCCCGTGGTCGCCTCGGGTCATCCGCGCAGCCCCAGCCGGCCGGCCAGCCAGGCGAGCCGGTCGTCCCGGGTGCGGGCGGCGCCCAGGTCGTGCTCCTCCTGCGGGTAGAGCGACACCTTGGCCTGCGGCGCCGCCGCGGCGAAGGCCGCGCGGGTCTCCGCGCCGACGAACCGGTCCGCCCCGGCGAACTGGAGGTACGCCCCGGCGCCGAGCCGCCCCACCAGGTCCACCGGGTCCAGCCCGGCGAAGACCGCCCGGTAGGCCGCCCGCTCCCCGGCCGGCAGCCGGAGCCAGTAGAGGTCGAACCAGTTGGCCCAGGTGGCGTCCGGGGCGAGCAGCACCGCGGTGCGCAGCCCCGGATCGCGGGCGGTCAGGTCGACGGCGTACATGGCGCCGTAGTCGTGGCCGACCACCGCGGTGCGGTTCCGGTCCACTCCCGGCTCGGCGAGCAGCCGCCGGTACGCCGCCTGCACCGCGTCGAGCTGGGCGGTGACCGCGGCCCGGTCGCGGGCGTCGCCGACCGGGTCGCCCGCCCACGGGAAGGTGAGCTGCGGCAGCACCGAGACCACGCCGCGGCCGGCCAGAACGGTCGCCTCGGCCAGGAAGTCGCCGCGGTCCTGGCTGGCCCGGCCCGGCTCGAACCAGTGCAGGTCCAGCACCCCGGCCAGGCCAGCGCCGGAGCGCTGCGGCCGGACCAGCCAGGCCCGGACGGCCGGCTGCCCGGCCACCGGGATCTCGATGTCGCGGACCACCGTGGCCGGCACGTGGTCTGCGGCCGCCGGGGCCGGCTCGGCGGGCGCCTCCGCGTGGGCCCCGCCGGCGCCGGCCACCGCGCCGGCGACCAGCAGCGCCGCCACGGACACGAGGACGGGCAGACGTCGCATACGCCACCTCCATAAGTTTTTAACGGCGTTTTATAACTGACGACGCTAGGATGGCGGGCGGCGATCGGTCAAGCGCGGAGGGACGGCGGGCGTGTCGGCAACCGGACGAGCGAGAAGGCGCCGATGAGCGCCGTGCCACCCCTGGAGCCCGCGCTGCGCCTGGCCATCGCGCTGCTGCACAGCTACTGGGTGCTCCAGGACCCGGTCGACCAGCTATCGGTGGCCCGGCTTCGGGCCGCCGCCCGGGAACTCGGCCTCACCGAGGTCGCCGACCCGCTCACCGACGCGGACCTGCCCCGGCTGCGCGAACTGCGCGACCGGCTCCACCGGGTCTTCGCCGCGCCCGACCCGGCCGCCCGGGTGGCCACCCTCAACGGGGTGCTGGCCGAGGTGAGCGCCGGCACGGCGGTCGAGCCCGGGCCCGACGGCACTCTGCGACTCACCCCGCTGCCCCGGCCCGGCCCGGTCGGGCCGTTCGCCGCCCTGGTCACCGGGGCGCTCGCCCGGGCCGCGGCGACCGGCGGGGCGGAGCGGTTCGGCGTCTGCACGGCCGACGGGTGCGACGCGCCCTACCTGGACCGGACCCGGGCCGGCCGGCAGCGCTACTGCTGCGAACTGTGCAACAACCGGGCCGCCGCCGCGGCGTACCGGGGGCGGTCCCGGCGCGGCTGACCGGTCAGGCCAGGGCGGCCGTCCAGCGGTCCACCCCGGCGTCCAGCAGCACGGCCGTGGCCCGCCAGTACGCCCCGTCCTCGGCGTGGATCCGCGCCCAGGGCTGCACCCCGTCGCGGGCGCCCGCCGCCAGCAGGTCGACCATGGCCCGGGCCCGGCGGCCGAGCAGCGCGGCCAGCGCCGGCCGGTCCGCCGCCGGCAGCCCGTAGCCGTCGACCAGGGCGCGCAGCCGGGTGGCGGACTCGTCGAGCGGGCGGTCCGGGCGCATCCCGGCCATGCTCTGCCCCGCGTACGCCAGCTCCCAGAGCCGGGTACCCGGGCCGGCCGCGTCCCAGTCGATGAGGACCCACCCCCGGGCGGAGCGGACCAGGTTCCACGGCGCCACGTCGTGGTGGCAGATCAGCTCCGCGCCGTCCGGCGGGATGGCCGGCTGCCACCTTGCGCCGGGCGGGGGCGGGAAGGAAGCCGTCGCGCGGTGCAGGTCGGCCAGGAACGCGCCGATCGAGGCCAGCTCGTCGAGGGAGTAGGTGCCGGCCGGATCGCCCGGCTCCCCCGGCACGTACTCCAGCACCTGGCGGCCGCGGTCGTCCTGGCCGAGCGGGCGGGGCGCGCCGCGGAAGCCCACCTCGTGCAGGTGGCCGAGCAGGGCGTCGACGGCGGGGGTCCACGGGCCGGCCGGGCGCCGAACGGTGTCGCCGACCCGGACCACCCCGGCGGTCACGTTGCCGGGGAGCGCCTCTTCCACCGGCCCATCCTCGCACCGCGGGCGGCGTCCCCGCGTCCCGCGCCCGGACGGCGGGACGCGGGGACCCCCCGTCCCGGCTACTGGAGGAACGCCCCGAGGGGCGACAGCAGCAGCCGGCCGAGCAGCGCGGCGTTGTCGTCCAACCGCATCCGCTCACACTCGCGGGCGTCCGGGTCGTGCCGGCAGCGCCAGATCTTCTGCGCGTTGCGCCAGGCCACGTTCCGGGTGTATTCCACCAGTTCGCCCTGGTACCAGTCGTCGATGTCGCCGTTCACCATGTCGATCATCAGCTGCCAGTGGTCCAGGTAGCCGCGGCGCAGCTCCGGGATCCGCTCGGCGAAGATCTTGTTGATCTCCAGGTAGTCGTGGTGCTGGTCGCTGCCGTCGACCGGCTCGGACTCCAGGCTGTCGAAGGTGGTCACCAGCGCGAACGGCAGGTCGTAGTTGATGTGGGCGTTCACCCCGGCGGCGGCCGACGGCAGCGGCCGGGCGTCCGGGCCGCGCATCCGCTGGAACAGGCACGACCACGCCTTCGGGGTGCTCGGGTGGGAGTCGGTCCAGAACCGCAGCGCGTCGAAGTAGCGGGCGG
This sequence comes from Micromonospora sp. NPDC023966, assembly GCF_040639095.1. Classification (NCBI taxonomy): domain Bacteria; kingdom Bacillati; phylum Actinomycetota; class Actinomycetes; order Micromonosporales; family Micromonosporaceae; genus Micromonospora; species Micromonospora sp. NPDC023966. Next base: position 176,659 of record NZ_JBEZZJ010000015.1, read on the forward strand.
CGAACTCCACGTCGAGCCGGGCCAGGAAGGCCGGGTCGGTGAAGCGGTCGTCGTACAGGCCGTCGAGCACCGTCGAGGTGATGACCAGGTAGAGCTTGTTGAAGTCGGCCAGCGGGCAGCTCTCCTCCAACGGAGGCAGCCGGACCAGCAGGTCCTGGAGCTTGGTGAGATGGTCGACGACCGCCGGCACGTCGGCGGGGTGGTCGGCGAGCAGCCCGACGATGTCCTGGTGCACGGGACCCCACACCGGTTCGGTCATCTCTCCTCCACAGTGGTCGGCGCCCTCACGACGCCACCCGACGCTGGACAGCCTTCCAGCCGGCGTACGCCGGCCGGATCAGTAGAACGACGTATTGCCGACGTACGGCTACTCGGGACCGTTGCGCAGGAAGATGGCGCTGGCCTGGACGCGGGTGCGGACCTGGAGCTTGTCGAAGATGTGCGACACGTGCACGCCGATGGTCCGCTCGCTGATGAACAACCGCTGGCCGATCTCGCGGTTGGTCAGCCCCTCGGCGACCGCGGCCAGCACCTCCCGCTCCCGGGCGGTGAGCACGTCCAGCTCGTCCACCGCGGGCGCGGCCGGCGCGGCGGCCCGGGGGCGGGGCACGGGACGGGCGGCGGCCGGACCGTCGTCCAGGGCCACCCGGGCCCGCCCGGCCAGGGTACGGATCTCCGCGCTCAGCGGCACCGCGCCGAGCGCCTGGGCCGTCTCGTGGGCCTGCCGCAGCAGCTTGCCGGCGGTGGCCACCCGGCTGCGCCGGGCCAGCAGCGCCTCGGCCTGCCGCAGTCGGGAGTAGGCCGCCGGGTAGGGGTGGTGGCGCCGGTCCCACTCGGTGGCCGCGCGGGCCCACAGCTCCGGGTCGCCCCGGCCGTCGTCCAGCCGGCTCAGCTCGGCGGCGCAGAGGGCGAGGAACGCGTCGGCGACGTACCGCACCGGGGCGCCAGCCTTCCCGCTCTTGCGGGCCACCCGGTCGACCACCTCCCGCAGCCGGCGGACCGCGTTGGGGTCCACCTCGACGGTGCGGCTGGCGGCCGCCTCCGCCTCGGCGCGCAGCCCGTGCCAGGCCAGGGTGGCCAGCACGATGACGTCGTCGGAGCGGCTCTCGGTCAGGCCCCGCTGCACCGCCTGCCGGGCCAGGTCGTGCCGGCCCTGCCACATGGCCAGCCCGGCGCGCAGGATGAGCATCGGCAGCACGTGCCGGGCCCCGCCGCCGGCCAGCACGGTGGCGACCGCCTCCAGGTCACGGTCGGAGGCCTCGACGTCGCCGTAGCCGACGGAGAGCCGGCACCGGGCGAGCAGCAGCTCGACCGCGTCGGCGCCGGACGGGCGGTGCCGCAGCGCGGCCGCGACGACCTTCTCCGCCTCGGCCCACTGCCCCACCCGGAACAGCCCGTTGGTGGCGATGGCCAGCAGCCGGGTCTCCCAGGTGCGGCCGAGCCCCAGCTCGGCCACCCGCTCGGCACCCCGGCGGGCCACCACGACGCCCTCCTCCAGGATGTTCAGCGGCCCGGTGAGCAGCTCGGCCAGGTGCAGGTACGCGCAGGCCACGTCCTCCGGCCGGCCGGAGCGCTCGGCCGTGTCGAGCGCCTGCCGCATGACGGCCAGCCCGGCGTCCGGATCCTCCAGATAGGCCTCGCTGAAGCCGAGCGCGGCGCTGGCCAGCACCACCTCGGAGGCCGCGCCCTCGACCTCGGCCGCGAGCCGGAGCGCCTCCCGGGCCTGGTCGCCGGCCTCGGCGTAGCGGCCAAGGTGCAGCAGCAGCTCGGCCAGGTGGGCGGCGGCGGTGGCCCGTTCCCGGGGCGTGCAGTCGGCCGCCGCGAGCACCCGCCGGTATTCGGCCTCGGCCGGGGCGGAACGGCCGGCGGCGGCCAGGTAGCGGGCCCGCCGGATGTGCAGGGCGCAGGTGGGCGGGCCCCCCGGGTCGGCGGCCAGCTCCTCCAGCAGGGCCAGCGCGCGGGCGTGCTCGCCGCAGTGGTGCGCCGACTCGGCGGCGTGGGTCAGCAGCTCGGCCCGGTCCACCTCGACCGGCTCCGGCCGGCCGCCGTCGGGCAGCACGGTGGCCGGGGTGCCGGCCAGGCTCAACGCCGCCGACCAGTGGCGGTGCGCCTCGGCGTAGCCGTGCAGCCGCTCGGCCTCGCGCGCGGCGGCCATGGCGGCCGGCAGCGCCCGGGCCGGCTCGCCGGCCAGCCGCCAGTGGTGGGCCAGCCGGGCCTGGTGCAGCTCGGCGGTGGCCGAGGTGAGCGTCTCGGCGTAGCGGCGGTGCAGGGCGGCCCGCTCGGCGGGGAGCAGCTCGTGCGCCAGCACCTCGGCGACCAGGCGGTGCCGCAGCCGGTAGCCCTCGTCGGCGCCGACCAGAAGCCGGTGCGCCACCGCCTCCCGGACCGCCTCGATGAGCTGCTCCTCCGGCAGCCGGACCACCTGGGCCAGCAGCCAGTGCTCGACCGGCTCGACGCCGGCGGCGACCGCGTGCACCACGGCGTGCGCCGGCTGCGGCAGCGCGTCGACCCGGGCCAGGAAGACCTCGCGCAGCGTGTCGGAGAGGCCGTCGTGGCCGTCGCGCAGGTCGCGGGCCAGCTCCTCCACCACGAACGGGTTCCCGCCGCTGCGCTGCCAGAGCTGGTCGGCGGCCTCCGGAGCCAGCGGCGCGCCGACGACGGCGGCGGCCAGCTCGTCGGTGCCGGCCCGGTCCAGCGGCGCCAGTTCGACCACCCGGACCGAGCGCAGCCGGCGCAGCTCGGTGAGCACCCGGCGCAGCGGGTGCGCGCCCTGCAACGATTCGGCCCGGATCGCGGCGAGCACCGACAGCTGAAGGTCGCCCAGGCCGGCGAGCAGATAGAGCAGGAGCTGGCGGGTGCTCCGGTCGACCCACTGGAGGTCGTCGAGGACGAGCACCAGCGGCCGCCCGCCGGCGACCAGGTGCAGGCCGCGGGAGACCCGCTCCAACAGCGCGCCCGCGCCGTCCGGGCCCGGGGTCTCGTCGTCGAAGACCTGGAGCAGGCCGCGGACCGCGGAGGAGGTGCGCGCCTCGGTCAGGTCGGCGTCGAGGCGGCGCAGCGCCTGGCGCAGCGGATGCAGCGGGGAGGCGTCGCCGATGTCGAGGCAGGCGCCGGTGAGGACCAGCGCGCCCGCGTCCCGCAGGCGCTCGCCGGCCTCGGCCAGCAGCCGGGTCTTGCCCACCCCGCTCTCGCCGGTGAGGAACACCGCCGCGGTCTGCCCGGGGGCGACGTCGTCGAGCAGCGCCGACCGGAGCGCCGCCACCGTGTCGGCACGGCCGACGAGCGGCGCGGTGTCCACATCGCTGGCCATGTCTCGCAGCCTAGTCACAGCTCCCCGCACCGTTCTACGGGCTCAGCGCCCTTGTGGTACTCCTCGCGTCGACATTGCGACTAATGGTTGCGGGTGGTCGACATACGTCGTCCTACCGATCCCCCGAGGACCCGGTGGTGAAAGTCTCCGGAGGTCGTCAGGCACCGGACCGGGGAAAGGGGGGTGCGATGCCCATCACCACGCCCGTGGGCAGTCGGGAAGGCGTCACCGTCGCGCGCTGGCCGGTGCCGGTGGAGCGCCGTACGGTCACCGTGCTCTTCGCCGACATCGTCGGGTCGACCGGGCTCGTCGAGCGGCTCGACCCCGAGGACGTCCGGGCGCTGCAACAGGCGTACTTCGGCACGGTGGCCGCGGTGCTGCGCCGGTGGCACGGCGTGGTGGAGAAGTACGTCGGTGACGCGGTGATGGCGCTGTTCGGGGCGCACGGCTCCGACGGGTTCGACGCCTACCGGGCGGTACGCGCCGGGCTGGAGATCCAGGCCGCGCTGGACCGGCGGCTGCCGGCCGGCACTCGGCTGCGGGTCCGGGTCGGCGTGGCCACCGGCGAGGTGCTGGTCGACCTGGCCGCCACCCGGGACGGCGGGCACGGCGCGGCCAGCGGCGCGGTGATCACCACGGCCGCCCGGCTCCAGGAGTACGCCCCGCCCGGCGGGGTGGTGGTCTGCGCGGCCACCCGGCGGGCCGTCGCCGGCCTCGTGGAGCAGCGCCCGCTGGCCGCCATGACGGTGGCCGGCAAGCCGGTGCCGCTGGACGTCTGGCGGGTTTCCGGGGTGGCCCGGCACCGGCCGGCCCGGCACCACGGCCCGCTGGTCGGCCGCCGGCGCGAGCTGGCCACTGCCGGCGACGAGATCACCCGGGCGGTGCGGGAGCGGCGGCCACGCTGGATCTCGCTGGTCGGCCCGGCCGGCAGCGGGCGCAGCCGGATGCTGCACGAGCTCGTCCGCGCGGTGTCGACGGTGGACGGTGTCCGGGTGCGCTGGTGCGTCACGCACTGTCCACCGTTCCCGGACGGCGAGCTCGCGCCGCTGGCGGACATGGTCCGCGCCCTCGCCGGGCTCCGCGACACCCACCCGCCGGAGACCGTACGCCGGCGCCTGGCCACCGCACTGGACGGGCTGCCGCCGGCCCGGCGCGGCACGGCGGCGCGCGCGTTGGCCGAGTTCCTGGCCGCGCCGCGTGACGCCGGGGCGGCCGCCCGCGGCGCCGAGGTGTGGCGGGAGGTCCTGCTCGACCTGGCCGCCGACCAGCCGATGGTGGTGGCGGTGGACGACCTGGACCGGGCCGCGCCGGCGCTGAACCGGTTCCTGCACCGGCTCTTCGCCGCCGCGAGCGAGCGAGGGCTGCCGCTCGCGGTGGTGGCCACCCACGGTCCGGGCTGGGCCGATCTGCTGCCCGAGGCTGCCGGCCGGCGGCGCCGGGTGCCGCTGCCCGCGCTGGGCACCGTCGACACCGGACGGTTGCTGCGGCACCTGCTCGACCGGGCCGGCCGGCCCACCGCGCCGGCCGCGGAGCTGCTGCCGCTGGTCGGAGGCAACCCGGCCGTCGCGACCGCGTACGCCGGCGCGGCCGACACCGACGGCGAGCCGGCCGGGGTGCCCGAGCCGGTCCGCCGCCTGGTCGACGCGCGGCTGGACCGGCTGGACGGCGAGCAGCGGGCGTTGCTGATGGCCGCCGCGGCCCCGGGCGCGGAGGTGGCGGCCGGCACGGTGGAGCGGATGCTCGGCTGGACGGCCGGGCGCACCCGGCCGCTGCTGCGGGCGCTGGTCGACGCGGGCCTGCTGCGCCGCACCGCCGCCGGCCGGTACGCGGTCGCCGAGCCGGCGGTGGCCCGGGTGGCCGCGCACCGGCTGCCCCGCGCGGTCCGGGCGGAGTTCACCCGCCGGCTGCGGGCCGCCGAAACGGCGGTCCGCCCGGCCGGAGCGGGGCCGGACGGCGTCGCCGCCCGAGCCGCCGCCGGTCGGGCGGCCAGAAGGGAAGAGCGTCGGGGTGGGGAAGAGTGTGCGGGGTAGAGTGTTTATATAGGGGGGGGGCGGATGAAATA